>JBNGCR010000012.1:37248-41759 GCA_050045915.1 Limnospira sp. | reverse complement strand
TTTTTCTTTTTGTCCGTCTTCCCTTTCTTCTTGGATTTAGTTTTGCCTTTCTTTTTCTGACTCTTTTTCTTGCCCTTCTTCTTGTTTTTTTTGTTTTTGCCTTTTTTCTTTGATTTTTTATCCTGCGAATCCTCCAATGAATCCATCAGAAAAGCGGCGGGATCGAGAACCATCAAAACGCTGCCGACAGAATCAAAAACACCCCCGACAACCTTATCAACAGGGGATCTTAATTTTTCAATCACTTTTTGAATTTTGCCGGGAAGACCACCCAAACCTAAAACGCTGGCCAACAGTCCCAAAACGAGCGGAAGAATTTTAACCAATGCAAACTCAACCGCCTTGGCAATTTGGCTGACAATTTTGGAAATAATCGCATCCATTACCGATCCGATCGCCTCCAAAAGCTCCCGGATCATGTCCATATTATTGATAAAAAATATCAGCAGATCGACGATCGCTTTGGCAATTTTGACAATTCCTGAAGCCGGATTCGTCAAACTTAAAACCCATTGAATCCCCGCAATCACAATTTCGGGAATCACCACCTCAAACATGATGCCACTCATGAACACATCTTTAAGGGTGGATAAACCCGATTTGATGAAGTCCCACAACACCATGATCCCTTTCTTGGGAAACTCCACGATCGCCGTAAAAAAGCTGACCGCCAACGCCGGTAAATCCTCGGGTATGGATTCCAAATACTCTTTCAAGGCGGCGGGTCCATCTTCGATCAGAGTGGTTAAAATGTCACTCGCCCAATCTGGCAACGCCCCGGAAGCCAACTCAAAAATATAATCTTTCGTCAAACCCAAAACTTGCAGGATGATATCGAGAATCCCCTGTAAATCAAACTTGTCGGGAAACTTGATCGGCATATCCATTCCCAACAGCCAATCAAAAAGGGCATTTTTAAGGTGGGTGGCAATATTTTTTCCGAAGTTTTTAAATCCTTCTCCAACGCCACCAAATAGGGCATCCATGATCCCGCTCGGGTCGTCAACAAACGCATCCAGAAAATCCCCCGCCCGACTCCCAACCCCGGGAATTTGTGCGATGACCGGTTCGATGACTCGCAACACCTGCCGCAGAATCCAGGCGGCTAGTTTGGCAATGGCGGCAACGGCTTGGGCGAGTAAACTTTTATTTTGGTCTTTTAATTCTTTGATGCGTTTGTCAATTTCTTTGAGGCTGGCTTCATATTTTGCCGTCAAATCATCGACCAGTTTGTTTTGGCGATCGTTAATACTGCTTTCCAAACTGTCAAATTGAGCCTGCACGTTAGCCGCCGCTTCGTTGCCGACCCCTTTCAAACTTTCCGGCAAAGCGGCGACGTAGGTGGTGACGCGATCGCGCCCTTCTTGAACTGCATTTTTTGCATTCGCCAATTCTTCTTCGACGATATCCGCAATCCGATATACCCCGGCTTTTTGTTCGGCAACAAACACTTCCCGAGCCGTCCCATAAATATTATTCACTTCGCTGGGAAGGCCGCTAATAATTTTATTATACGCCCACAGAGGCAAATTAAAAAAGCGTTTCAGATAAAAGCGAACCTTGACATAAGCCCAACCCGTCTTGATCTCAATCCAGGGTATCCACAGCGGGTTTCTGTTGTAGTAATAATCATGTTTCCACTCTTGAAATAATTCTTGTTGTTTGGCTTCAAAAGCAGCTCTCGCCTTTTTGTTCGTCGCTTCAAATTCGGCATTAACCCGGGCATCCATGCGATCGAGAATGCCGTTGACATTGACTTGAGTTTCGTCATAAATTGCCTGAATTTCTTGGGTGACTCTAGCCCGTTCCCCTTCGTCCTGTTGTTGGGCTTGGGCTTGGGTATTGGCGACATTAATAAATTCCTCGCTTCGCGTCGCGAACATCTGCTCTTGAGAGTCGAAAACAGCCCCGGATTGAACGTCGAGGGTTTCTTCCTGAACCCCCTGTTCTTCCTCTCGAAAACTCGTCGCCGTTTCCTCGACATTTTCTTTCGCTTCTTCGACTGAATCGGAAACTTTAATTCCCGCTTCCGACTCGTACAATTCCACCCGATTTTGGTCGAGAATTACCTCCCCTTCTTGGGTCGGTTTTTCGGCTGTAAATCCCTCTGCGTCCCGCTGAATCATCCGTTGCGGATGGGATACCGTGGCATTCACCGGAACCACTTCACTCTCGCTTTCTTCTTCTAGGGAGGACGAGGTTTCCGCCTCCGGCATCCTCATCACCGTTTCCGCCGTGCGATCGGCTTCCTGCTCGTATTTGTCCCCCGGTGCCCCCACGATCGACTTCTTCTGAAGCTTTGCGGGAATCAATTCATCTAAAGCCTGTTTCGTTTCTTCTAAGGGCTTTTCGACCTGTTCTTCCGACTGAGATTTCGGCACCGTCGCTTCCGCATCGATCGCTTCCGGAACGGGGGCTTCTCCAGTTTCTTCAACGGGGTCCGGAGTCGGCGTTGAAACCTTCGGTTCCTCCAGATCTGGCGCGGGCTCTCGGGTGGCGGAATCTTCGAGTTCTCCCCCCGATTCGGATTTGGTATTTTCAACTTCTTGTTTGATGTCTTCCGTCGCCTCACCCGCACCTTTAGCCTGTTCGACATCTTCCTGACTCTCGGGTTTATTTTGATCGAGTACAGCCAGAAGGTTACTGATAAATTCTTCCTTATTAAACGGTTTCACTTCCTTCAGGGAAGCCTCTTCCGATTGAGATGCTTGAGCCTCCCGCATTTGCTGGGCGGGGTCTACGGCGGCATCTTGGGCTTCTCTGGCTTTATCGGCGGCGGGTTTGTGGGTACTTTGTTCGGCGGCGAGGTGTTGGGTTTGTCCCACTGCGGCTTTAAATGCCGGGTCAGAATCGGGCGATCGCGGCGCGGGTTTTCCGGTCAAATCCGGGGCTTCAACCACACCCGGATCGTCCAATCCTTCCGGAGTATCCGTCGCTTCTAACAAGCCATCTTCCGGGCCGGTTTCCTTTTCCTGTTCTTCCGCTTTTTTCTCCCCTTCTTTTTCCGCTTCTACCTCCGCTTTCTCAGCCTGGGCATCTGCTTCTTCTTTGGCTTTCTTTTCCCCGGCAATATCTTTGACTTTTATCTGTTGTTCTTTTCCGTCTGTTTCGTCAGCCTTGGACATCTCTGAATCGGTTGCTTTTTCAGAGGATTTTTCTAAAGTTTTTCCTTTTTCTTTAGCTTTTTTTTCATCTTCAGCACCGACCATTTCTTCCGTTTTATCAGCCTCTTCTTTGGCAGATTTTTCCGTTTTTTCGGCTTCAGAAAAATCTCCCCCTTCGCTTTTCTTATCTTTAATTTCATCAGCTAAGGCTGTCTCGGCTTCAGTTTTATCTTCTTTGATTTCCTCTTTTTTTTCAGAATCGCCTTCTTCTGACTCCGACTCCGACTCCGACTTGTCGCCGTCTGATTCACCGTCTGATTGGTCGCTTGATTGACTATCAGATTTTTGAATTTCCTTTCTATTTATTGATTTTTTCTTTATTCTTTTTTTGTCTTTATTTTCGCTGTCTTCTTTTTCTTCCTCTTCCTCTTCACCTTCTTCTTTTTCTTCCTCTTCCTCTTCACCTTCTTCTTTTTCTTCTTCTTTCTCTTCCAACTCTTTTTGTCGCTTTTTATCCTCTTCTTCTTGTTCTTTCTTCCGTTTTTTCTCCAGTTCTTCCCTCAAGCCCAGGCGCTGCACGATCGCTTCCGAACTCGAAATCATGTCCGGTTGTCGCCGAACTTTATTATTTTTATCCGGAATTTCTAATGTCGATTTATCCTTGGCTTTTGACCCCGTTTGCTGCACAGTATGGGTGAGTTCGTGAGCCAGTAATTTTTTACCCTGTTCTGATTCCGGGTTATATTCTCCGGCATTAAAATAGATATCTTCCCCATAGGTAAATGCTTTGGCTTCCAACTCCTGATTCATCCAAGCCGCGTCCCCATCGGTATGAACTCGGACTTTTCCAAAGTCTTGCCCGAACCGAGATTCCATAAAGTCTCGGGTGTCTTCCGGCAAAGGATTACCACTCCCCTTCTTCGCTTTCAGGCGGCGTTCGATATCTTGATCGGCTTCAAATGCACGGCTTTTTGGGCGTTTTGATTTCCGATTTTTATTGGATTTTAGAGTAATATTTACATTCTGCTCATCCTCGCTTTCTTCCGAGGAATGAAGCAGGGCATAAGGAATGGCAGAACGGCGACGGGGACGGTGGCTATTGATGCGTTGAATAGTGGGAGAAATAACTTCCGCCGTTTCTTCTTCTTGGCGTTGAATGGGCTCGACTGTGGAGGGCAAACGCATTGACATGACGATATCCGCCATGCGATCGGCTTCTCGTTCGTACTTGTCTCCGGGGGCACCGACAATCAGTTGCGGTTGAAAAGGCAATCCCCCAGAATTGGGTGAAAAGGGTTTTAAATTGATGCTGACATTTTCTTCATCTGAAGAACGCTGAATCGAAAATATTCCCAAATTCGATACAGTTGAAGACAGGGGTTTTAAATTGATACTGACATTTTCTTC
>JBNGCR010000012.1:0-37148 GCA_050045915.1 Limnospira sp. | reverse complement strand
TCTTCGTCTGATCGCTGAACTCTGCCGATCGCTTTCCGTTTAATTCGGTTAATTTTTGACGTGCGATCGCCCCGCAATTTCGGCTGAACTCTCGCCCCCGTTTGTTGAATCGTGTGGGTTAATTCGTGGGCTAATAACCGCCTGCCCCCGGCTGAATTGGGGTTGTATTGTCCGGCATTAAAATAAATATCATTTTCATGGGTAAACGCTTTCGCCCTCAAATTGTGGCTGAGTTGAACCGCCTCGCTGTCGGTGTGGAGGCGGACGCGACTGAAATCATTTTCAAACCGAGATTCCATAAACTCGCGGGCGGGTTCTGGCATAGGAACGCCACGACCTTTCCGGCGGATAATACGGTTGGCGATATGGGAATTGGCGACAAAAGATCCGTCTCCTTTTGCCTGACGTTGCAGCTTATTTTGGGGCGGTTGATTGTCCTCTGGTGGCGGGGTTTCCGGTGGCGCCAGCTCGTCCATTTCCGCCGTTTCTTCTCCGCTTAAATCGCTGTTTTCTTCCCCCTCTTCGTCTGCTGGGGGGGTGACGAGGCGTTTCGGTTGCAGTTTGGCGGGGGTGTAGTCGAGGATGGAAAGCCGGTCGAATGGATAGCCCGAAACGGCGTTCGTTTTCCGTCGGATGTCCGGCGGTGTCGGGGGGGAAAAAAAGTGCGATCGCCCCTCGGTGGAAATTTCCGGCGTGGCGGTGTCGGTTTCGGCAAACGATCGCGATCGGGGTAAAGCCGTTTTGGTCTGTACGCTCCGGGTGGCGGGCGATATCTGCGGGATTTTCGTTCTAATTTTGACCATCTTTCCCCCAAAGGTACAGCAAGCGTAACTTTACCTTTTCGCAATTTATTAATTATAGGGGTTTCCCGCGACGGGCGGAGCATCTGTTAACTAAAGTTCACAATTTTTAGGAGAAATTTGCATTCGGTTTCGGAATTTAATGGCCCAAAATCTTGACTCGACTTCACCATCTCAAATGAAGATTTTAACTGGAAAAACAGATCGATTCGATCAGTTGAGTTAGCCAAAGGCGACCGTAACGAGACGAGATTCCGGGGGGACCTTCGAGTTGCAGGACGAGTTCATCAAAGGATGCCGTCAGGACAGCTTGTAATTCTGGGACTGTCACATGATATCCGGCTGCTGTGGCAATTTTTACCAGTTCTTCGCAGTCGGAAGCGGCGATAATTTTTTCCTGCAATTCCGGGCGATTCGCGATCGCATCAATAAAATCTTGCATCATCATTCAATAATATAGCAGTGTGAAATGATTCGTGAAAATTCGATCCAGTCAAAGCCCCCAGGATTGGGGGTTTGGGGGCCAGACAATTTTACAAATGGTTGCACACTGCTATAACAAGCTGCAAGGGCAACAACGGACTATTTTACTATAATTTTACGCCCCAAGATTGCGTGTCTATCCAACCGGATTGCACGCCCAAATAAGCTTTGAATTCTAAGGGTATTACCGGGCGATAGGTCAGTTTCAAATAAGCCAATCTGCGAAACAAGACGCTTTCCCATTCGGGGCCGAGAAGTTGCGATCGCCGCCGCAGTGTTCCCGGCCAATTTTCGGGGGAATCTCCCTCGCGAGTCAAGCCGCCAAAGGATCGCATCCCGTTTTTGGGGCAGACAAAATCCGGTTTTGACCAAACCTTCGAGGAACAGTTTCCAGGCTTCTCGATTTTCGAGATAGCATTCGATCGCGATGTTTGGCGCGATGTCGGTTTCGAGTTCTATCTGTAAATTCGTCTTCTTAATTCCCGGCGATAGAAAAGCCAGAATGGTGGCGATCGCTATTTGATCGCCCTGCCATCCGATCCGGTCTAAATAGGGGCAGATCTGTTGAATCGAAATATCGCTAATATAGAATCGAATATTGTGGGGTTCCCGACTCAGCAACACGCCGGATTGAAACAGTTTCGCTGTCTTCGGTAAAGCGTTCAGCGTGCGTTCGATACGTTGACTTTTTTCGGAAGTTAGCGGATTTTTCAATAGTGGATTGAGATGGGTTGAAAGATGGGCGATCGCCGAGGAACCAAAAAAGACGCTGGGGATGGGAATAGCAGGAGGTTCGGTGTCGAGATCGAATTCCAACCACAGGTCTTTAATTTGGTTGTAAAAAGATGTATTGGAGGTTGACCATTGAATGCAAAATTGGCGAATTTTTTGCCAGATGGGATGGTTAATTAATTTGTCATCTAGGGAGGGGATAGTTTCGTAACCAGCCAATAGGTGATAAAATTGAGGTCGGGTTTCCACCGCTTCCGAACCGGCGAGGATGTCCCGGCCTCCAGTTTCCGGACTGACCCGAAAAAAGAGATCGGCTTGGGGGGTGGGGTCGGCGAGGCGGCATTCAAACCCCACCAAGGAGGCGATCGCGTCGGGGAAATGTCGCCCGACACCCGACAGCCGGCGGCGGGATTCTGTCGCAATCAGATCGGGGGAAAGGTTGGGGGCGATCGCATCTAAATAATCAGTCAGAGTTCCCATTAAAAAATCTGTAAATTAGATTAAAAAAATTTGGAGTCTTCTTTCCGGCACCTTACAATTAGAGAATCTTCAGAATTGAAATCATGAAAAAATGAACGGGACATCAGCGGAAATTCGGGCAACGGTTTTGAGTTGGAGGAGTGGCATCCTAGCGGCACTATTGCTGATCTCGGAAAGTGCGATCGCCACCCATCCCACTTTAGCGCAAATCGAACCATTGCCAAAGCGCGATCGCCCCTCAATTTCGCCGGTCGATTTGCCCCGACCGCAAAATCCGATTATCATCGACGTCGAGGCGCCGGAACCCCTGCAACCCAGAAATCCAATTTTTCCTGCCGAAGTCGAGGACACTTCATCCATTGCAGTCCCCGATCCGCTGCAATCTGTACCCACCCCGCCGTCGCCGGATCTGGGAACTTCCGACGCCTTGGAGGGGTTGGAAGACTTCGACTATTGGGCGAACCTCTGTCACCTTTTTGCCGACCAACAGGAGTACGGAAAAGCCCTCGCAGCCTGTAATAAAGCGATTGTTTTGAAACCCAAAGCGACGGAAATTTGGGCGAAACGGACGCATATTTTATTGGCAACAAAACAGTATACCGAAGCGATCGCATCCGCCGATATGACCTTGGAACGGGAGTCGAAATATTCCCTCGTCCTCGCCTACCGCTGCGCGGCGTTATCTGCCCTGGGGCGATACGAAGAAGCGATGGCAGACTGCGATCGCGCCCTGGAAATCGATCGCAATTGGGAGGATGCCACCCCGGCTGTCGTCATCTTTCAAAAAAGGCTGATCCTCGAACGCCAAAACCAATACGAAGCGGCTTTAGAAACTTACGAAGCGGCCCTGAAATTGGAACCCGACAATTCCCAGACTTGGTTGCATCAGTGTCATTCTTGGTATCAATTGGAGGAACCCTACAAGGCGATCGCAGCCTGCGAAAAAGCCCTGGAAATCGATCGCAACTGGGGCGAAAGTTCGGCCGATCGCGCCTGGAAATATCGGGGATTTGCTTCTATTAATTTGGGGGATTACGAAGAGGCCAGCACCTCCTTTGATCGCGCCCTGAATTTGAACGAAGCCGATCCCACCCTGTGGGCCGCCCAGGGGTTCACCTTCGGTGTCCTAGACCGCGATCGGGAGGCTTTAAACGCCTACGAACGGGCGATCGCATTGCGTCCCGACTACTCCTATGCCCTCGCCAACCAGTGCCGGTTGTCGAACGATTTGGGGCAGTATCAAGCCGCCCAAAAAGCCTGCGAAGCCGCCTTGGAAGGGGATGGTTTTTGGGACGAGTGGGGTTCGGCCCCCGCCTGGAGTCAGTTGGGCGTCGCCCTCGCCGCCCAGGGCCAACTGGAGGCGGCAACCATCGCCACCAACCGCGCCGTCGGATTTCAACCGGACTACGCCGAAGCCTGGAATAATCGCGCCGTCATTTTGTGGTATCGGGGAGACTACCTGGCGGCGTTGGAATCGGTCGATTGCGCCATCCAACTCGACCCGAATGAAGCCAAGGCGTGGCAAAATCGCGGCCGGTTTTTGGCTTCTCTGGAACGGTTCGAGGAGGCGATCGAAGCCTATAATTTAGCGGTGGAATTAGACCCCAAAAACCCCGATCTTTGGTCGAGTCGCAGCGTCGCCCTCTGGCAGGCTGGAGACTATGCCGAAGCCCTAATTTCCGCCAAAGAAGCGGTGATCGTCAACCCCGATTTTTTCCAGGGATGGTACAACATGGGAACGGCTTTGATCGCTTTAGAAAAGTACGAAGATGCCGTTTTTGCCTATCAGCAGGCGACCCGAATTGAGCCGGAAAATGCCAACGCCTGGGCGATCCGAGGTTACGCTTTGGAACGGTTGGGGCAACTCGAAGCCGCCCGAGAAGCGATCGCCGAAGCCCTGAAGTTGAACCCCAACCAACCCGTCGCCCTGCAAATTCAATATCAACTCGAAACCGAACTCTCAAATCGACAGCCACCCCCATCCCCATAGCAGGGCCGTTTCATGCTCCCCAGAAAAATGGCAAGGGGAGCAGAGGGAGCGGAGGGAGCGGAGGGAGATTTTTCGGAATAAAAAGGTGTTTTTAACCGGATATTCCCTTGCTCTTGTCTCCCATCAACGGTTTTCATTGTCGCCCCCGACAATTTTTAACCGAGAATGAAACGGCCCTGCATCCCCATAGGCAACTTGATATTACTGCTATAAAAACCTGCGTCTGATATTCTATAATAGAAAAGTAATGCCAAGATTCAAGGTATCAGCAATGGTTTGGCTTGCCCATTTATCCCGACTCTGGCGGCGCGCGATCGCCGCTTCTGTAGTGGGAACAACGATCGCCCTAACACTGGGTACAATTCCCGTTTCCGTTTCGGCACAGTCCGAATCGACGGAAACTTATACCGATTTTATGGATTGGTGCATGAATCGGGACAACCTGTCGAAAGAAGCCGAATATACCGTCAAACTCATCTTGGAACAGGCGGGGACATTTAACTGTGTCCGGGCCGGCGAAAATTTGCTCAATTTGACTCGCTTGGATCTGACGACGAGCCTGATCGAAGATGTCGCACCCATCGGAAGTCTCACTAACCTCACGGCGTTGAAATTGATGAATAATCACATTTCTGATGTCAGTCCCCTCGCCAATCTCAAGAATCTCACCAGCCTCGATTTGAGTTACAATCGCATCGTCGATATTTCGCCCCTGGCAAATTTGACCAATCTCACCGAGCTCAACCTCAGCTACAACCAAATTTCCGATATCAGCCCCCTCGACAGTTTGTCCGAGTTAAGCGAGTTGAATCTGAACCAAAATGATATCGCCGATATTAGTTCACTTCAACCCTTGGACAACCTCACCTATTTATTCGTCCGCAATAATCCGATCGCGGATGAAACCTGCCCGGTTTCTCCCAAGTACATCTGTCAATTTTAGTCGTCGATCGAATTCCCGTACCCATCAGTATAACAACACGATTAAAAATCGTCTTTCCGGAACAAATCGCGATCGCAATTTCCGCCCCCCATTCGCCCTCTATCAATGATAGGATTGGGGAAATTCGTTTCACTTACATCCCATGCCCGCATCGAGGAGGGGGCGATGAATCAAATTAAAACAGTCGTGTTATTGGCTTTGTTGAGCGCCTTGCTAATTTCGATTAGCTACTGGGTGATCGGCGGCACTTGGGGAGCGGTAATTGGGGTAGCCCTGGCGGCGGCGACGAACCTGGGATCGTGGTTTTATTCCGATCGCATCGCCCTGAGCGCCTACAATGCCCAACCCGTCAGCTACGAACAGGCGCCGGGACTCCATAACATGGTGCAACAATTGTGCGATCGCGGAAACTTGCCCATGCCCGGAATTTACATCATCCCCACCCAATCCGCCAACGCCTTCGCCACGGGCCGCGACCCCCAGCACGCCGCCGTTGCCGTCACGGAAGGCATTCTCCAGTTGCTCCCCGAAGACGAACTCGAAGGCGTCATCGCCCACGAACTCACCCACATCAAAAATCGGGATACCCTCACCCAAGCCGTCGCCGCCACCGTCGGCGGGGCGATTTCCGCTTTGGCCAATTTTGCCACCTACGCCATGTGGTTCCGGGGGTCGGGGAGCGATCGCGGCGCCAACCCCATCGGCCTGTTGCTGACGGCGATTCTGGCCCCCATCGCAGCCACCGTCATCCAACTGGCCATTTCTCGGACGCGGGAATTTTCGGCCGACGCGGGGGCGGCAAAATTGACCGGAAATCCCCGGGGGTTAGCCCAGGCGTTGCAGCGACTCGACTCCAACGCCCGCCAGTTGCCGATGGGCACCAATCCGGCTTTTGAACCGCTTTTGATTATGCACGGATTTTCGGGGCAGATGATGTCCAACCTGTTTTCCACCCACCCATCGACGGAAGCCCGCATTCAAGCCTTGTTAAAATTGGAACAACAGATGTCCGTCTGAGCAATTATTATTCTTGCGATACCATATCGGTAGTTTCACTCTGGAGAACGAACCATGACCGAAGAAAATATACCCAAGGAGTCCGCAATGGTGGAACAGAACCAAGAAACAAGTCTCGTCCCCCAAGAGCCCGCCACCAGCAGCGATGAAAAATCCCCCAAATTTGAAGACATTCAAAAGGAAACCCAAGAGCTGATGGATGCCATCAGACGACTGGCTTTGTCCGAAATGGAGGCAGCCGGGGAGTTTTCCCAAGAAGCCTACATTCGCTCGGTGCGGAACGCCCGGGATACCATCGAACGTTTCCAAGGGGTAACTCGGGAACAGATGGAAAAATCCGTTCAAACTATCGAATCCCAAGCGGAAAAAAATTGGTCGGGCGTACTTGAAGAAATACAAGAATGGAGCCATCGCATCGTGAAAGCGACTCAGGCGTTTTTTGATGTACTCAGTGCTCCCAGAACCAAAGACACAGAATAGATAGTTTTTTAAACAATTGATGGGAGTTTCGCCCTCCCTTTACCCGGTTTCTTTGAAATCGGGTTTTTTGTCTCAATCTATGATTATATAGCAACCTCCAGGGTACTTAGGACATCACAAAACTCGGAAACCGATACAGTGATGGCTGTTTCTTCCTATTGCCTATTGCCTGTTACCTGTTGCCTGTTGCCTACTATACTAGAAATACTGCGCCGGAGGCTACCATGACCATTTACCAAGATTTGGAAGCCCTGCAAACTGAATCCGAATGGGAAGAGATTGAATTTCCTCCCGGAGATTTGGAAAGTGAGGAACCACCTTTGGAAAGCTATTTGCACCTACAACAAATTATTCTGTTGCTCAACTGTCTGGATTGGCTGTGGCGGGATAAAACCGACTATTTCGCCGCCGGGAACCTGAGCATTTACTACAGTCCCGAACAGGTGAAAACGAAGGATTTTCGGGGGCCGGATTTCTTCGTGGTGTTGAATACGGAACAGAAACCCCGCAAGAGTTGGGTGGTGTGGGAAGAGGGGGGAAAATATCCCCATGTGATTATCGAATTATTGTCGGGTTCGACGGCCAATGTTGACCGCACCACGAAAAAACAAATTTATCAAGAGATTTTCCGGACACCCGAATATTTCTGGTTTTCTCCAGATACATCGGAGTTCCGAGGGTTTCACTTGGTGAACGGGGAATACCAAGACATACAACCGAGCGATCGCGGATATCTTTGGAGTCACCAGTTACAATTATTTCTGGGGATTTACGAAAATAAACTGCGGTTTTTCACGGCGGACAGCGACTTGGTTCCGACTCCGGAAGAATCGGCGACAAACGAAAAACAGCAGCGGGAACTGGCGGAACAGCAACTCGAAACCGAACGACAACAAAAGGAGAAACTGATCGCCAAGTTGCGGGAGTTGGGAATCGATCCGGATGCGGTTTGAATGAACTCCTAAACTTCGATCGCCTCCCGCCGCGTCAACACCATCGCGATCGCCTTTTCGTAATAGGCGACTTCGTTGATAAAAATCGGCCAGACGGGGGTTTCTCCGCTATAATAAATGGTGGTTCCGTCAAACTTTAGAAACATCGGATCGCCGGGGTTCAACTGCTGGTAATCCCGTCCCTGCAATTGTGGGTGAATCATCCCGGCGAGATCTCCGGTTTCCGTGCGGGGGTAGTCTACGACTTGCAAAAATTGATAGATCGTGAGGGTGCGATCGCCCTCGAAAACTTCCCCCCGGTTGTACCGTTCGATAGAATCCAAAACGACGTGAATGACCTTTTCCGCCTTTTCAAATAGTGCGGCATCCAACATTCCCGGTGCCACCGGCCCCACCTCAATGGAAAAGCCGCGATCGCACAAAGATTTCATGGACGGATTTTCCCGTTCCGGATCGATCCAACTGTAAATATTTAAGTCCGGAAAAATGCCTTTTAAGTGAGCGGCTAATTTTCGATTAAATGAATTATTTTTAACCCAAATTAATGTGACCCCCATGTGGGCGGTGCTGCTGTGAAAATCAAAAATAGCATCGATATTGCTATCTCCCTTTTTGCCCCATCGATCAGCGATCCATTTCGCCCGCTGAATTTCGTATACTTCGGAATTTGATTTTTCCAAGTCCGAGCGCAAAAAACATCGATTTAAATCGCGATCAACGTAGCGTTTATTAATTTGAAACGCCCGGGGATTTCCCAATAATGTCAGGGTTTCAAATGTCGATCGCGTCACTAATTTCGGCGATCGCTCGAATTTTTTAATTAAATATACGCCCGTCCATTCGTTGCCGTGGGTTCCCCCGACAATGGCAACTCGGCGGATGGCCTCGGCGGTTTGTGGTGTTAAATTCATCGGATTCGATCGCAAATAAAACGATAATTATAGCCATTTTAAGCGATCGGCGATCGCCCCCACTCCCATCCGGCTGTTGACCCATCAGAAGCGTCGCCGACCCCATAGCCTCTATTATAGGCGACCGCAGCGAGCGACGAAGAACCCGTCACGCCTCAAGAGGAAGAGGGCGCGATCCGATCCCAATACGCTTTGAGTCCCAAACTGAGGAGATAGCCGCCACAGGAAACGAGGATAATCGTCGCGCCGGAGGTGAAGTTAAAAAAGTAAGAAAACCACAGTCCCGTAACGGTAAAAATAATCCCCAACAGACTCGATAAAACCATCATCTGTTTGATATCTTTGACGAATTGGGTGCTGATGGCAGCGGGGACAGTCAGCAACGCGATCACCAAAATCAGTCCGACCACCTGCATGACTATCACCACCGTCAGGGCGATCGCGGCGACCAAAACCAAATATAAACAATCCACCGAAATATTGCGGGTCGTGGCAAACACGGGGTCGAAGGAAATCGCCACCAGTTCTTTATATAGAGAAAAAACCAGAATTAAAATAATGACATCGAGTCCCAACATCACCATCAAATCGGCGCGGGGAACCGTGAGGATACTGCCAAACAAATAACTCATCAAATCGGCTTTGTATCCCGGTGTCAGGTCGATCAAAATAATCCCGATCGCCATTCCCAAGGCCCACATCACCCCGATAATCGTATCCGATCGCTGTTGGGTTTTTCGTTCCACCAACCCCATCCCCACCGCGGCTATCAAAGAAAATGCGATCGCCCCGAACAGCGGATTAAATTGGAAAAAATATCCCAAACCGATACCCCCATAGGCGGCGTGGGCAATACCGCCGCTGATAAAAACGATCCGGTTGACCACCACGAACGAGCCGATTATGCCGCAGGCGATACTCACCAAAATTCCCGCCATTAAGGCATTTTGCATGAACTCAAACTGTAGTGCCGTATTAATCGCTTCGAGCATAATTTTGATCTAATTTACTGATGGTCTCGAAAAACGCGGTGGGGAATCGAACCGTGGGAAATCAAATCGATCGGACATTGATAGGTCTGTTCGATCATTTCCGGGGTGATCTGGCGATCGCCATGATAAAATAGTTTGCGGTTCAGACAACCCACCGTTTTGACATGGCTCGAAACCGCCCCCAAATCGTGGGAAATAATCAAAATTGTCATGTATTCGTTCAGTTGGTGCAGGAGTTCGTAAATCCCATATTGCATCCTCGGATCGACGCTGGCCGTCGGTTCATCCAAGAGCAAGATCCGAGGTTCGCAAGCCAACGCCCGGGCGATATAGATCCGCTGTCGCTGTCCGCCGGATAACTCGCCGATGGCGCGATCGCGAAATTCCAGCATCCCCACTTTTTCTAATGCTTGATTGACGATTTCGCGGTCTTGTTTGGTGTAACCCCGAAACAGCCGCCGCCGCCCCAATCTCCCCATCAACACCACTTCGGAAACGCGCACTGGAAAGCTGCGATCAAACTCGAAGGTTTGGGGAACGTAACCCACATATCTGCGCCCCCGGACGGGCGGAAATCCCATAATTTTTACCGTTCCCCGCCGGGGTTTCAATAGCCCCAACATCACTTTCAGCAGGGTGGTTTTCCCCCCGCCGTTGGGGCCGATAATGCCGATAAAATCCAGCTCTCGAACCGTCAGGCTGACATCTTCTAAAACCGGTTCTTGCCGGTTATAACTCGCCCAGATGCGATCAAGATTCATGACTTCATCGGCGAGGGTATCGGGTCTTTCTGAAGGGTGGAAAGATGGCACGTCAATCCCTAATTTTAACATGATTAACCGAGTGTTTGGGTGATTTTTTTTCTAATTAAGAGCCTCGGCGAACTTTTCGGAGACTTCGAGCAAATTCTCCGACCAATTGGGGGCGAGAGGGGTCACTAAAATCACGTCTCCGCCGATCTCTTGGGCGATCGTTTGAACCGACTGCGTGTTGAACTCCGGTTGGGCGAAAATAACTCGGATATTTTCCGCTTTCGCCTCCGCAATTAACGCCGCTAATTCCGAAGCGCTGGGCTCTTGTCCCCCCACTTCGATCGCCTTTTGTTCGAGGTTGTAATCGTCGGCAAAGTACCCCCAGGAGGGATGAAAAACCATGAACTTGCGATTGCCGACCCCTTCCAAGTTGGCGCGAATTTGTGCGTCAATTTGGTCGATTTCCGCCAAAAACTGTTCGAGATTTTGTCGGTAGGTTTCCTGGTTCTCCGGGTCAACTTTCACAAGTCCTTCGTAAATATTTTGAGCCTGTTGTTTCGCCCGCCGAGGTGAAAGCCAAATGTGCGGGTCTAGGGTGTCTCCCCCGTGGTCGTGGACTTCTTCTCCTTCGTGGTGGTGGTGGTCTTCCAGGGGCAATTTTTCGATCCCCGCCGCCGAATCGACGATCGCCATTTGCGGGTTGGCACTCTCCATCCGGGGCATCCAGGGTTTTTCAAAGTGGATGCCGATGCTGACGTAAGCCTCCGCGTCGCTGAGATCCTTCAACTGCTGAGGTTTGGGTTCGTAGGTCGCCGGAGACGCACCGGGGGGAACCATGACGTTGACATTGACATTCTCGCCGCCAATTTTCTCCACGAAATATTTTTGAGGCAGGATGCTGACGGTCACATCGATCGCCCCGTCCCCGACTTCCGCGACTTCTGCGGTTTCCATCACCTCCGTCGTCGGAGGGGTCGTCGAACCGCTACACCCCGCGATCGCGCCCACCGCCAACATCAGGGCGATCGCCGTCCCATTTACTCGTTCCCGCATCTGTCTCCCTCCCTATCCTATGGTAATCCCAGATGGCATCGCAAAAAATGATAATCATTATCATAACATGGCGATCGGGAGCTTTGATTGATCGGGGACTTGAATTAAAGTCTTGTACCTGAGTGACTGATCAATTGTTCCGCAGGAACGCCTCCACCAAAACTCGGATCTCTTCGGGAATTTCCGTCACCAGTCGCACCGGGAAAGCATCAGTTGAGATAGATTGAAAATATTCGGGAGTCAGAAACACCTGATACTGTTCGGCTTCCGGTGTCAGTTGTGCAGCCATTGCAAGGCTAAACGCCTTAACGTAGTTCTGGATATCAGTGGCAGCCAAACCTGCCACTTCATCCCCCGACAACGGTGTACTCGGGACCCGGGATTGATCCAAGACAAAATCAGGATCTTTAACACTGAGATGGGTTCCCCCCAGAACGCCAACCAGCCATTTCGGGTCAGGAAGTTGGGGAAAGACGGCAATTTGGTCAGATAAGGCGGGAGTCAGTTTATCAGCAGAGGTGGAAAAAATTAGAGTCGGAACCCGAACTTGAGACAGTCCAGTTTCACCAAAAATTAAAGAAGCAGTCGGATTGAGGGCGATCGCAGCTTGAACGCGGGGATCGTAGAGTTGATAGCGATCGCCTGGGAGTTGAGTCCCAATACATTGGGTAATTTGTCCCGAACTCAACGTCATCGCATCTTCTTGGCAACGTTCACGCAGAAATTCGAGTTGAAATTCTCCCCCGGCGATCGCCAAAGCCGTGCTACCCCCCAAAGAATAGCCCAAGATCAACACCCGTTCCAGATTCAGCGATCGGCCAATTTCCGGATCGGTTTGACTCCACTTTTGCAACTGATCCAGTCCGAAACTAATATCGCGGGGGCGTTCTAACAACTCCTCGGGTCGCATCGCCAGGGCGCGATTAATATAAACTTGGTTACTCCCCGGATGTTCCAAAGCCAAGAACCCATAGCCGTGGGAAGCCAGATGGCGGGCCAAATAGTCCAACTCATTGCGAACCGAACCCCGTCCGTGGGTAAACACCACCAGAGGGCGATCGCTCCTCACCGCCTCCGACCAATACAGATCGGCCAAAATGGTGCGGTTCCGTTCCTGATCCTGAAATTCAAACGGGATGACTTCGACCGCCGCCGCTCCCGGCTGGGTGGGGTCGAAGGGCACCTCCACCTCGGGCGCCGTCGCCTCCAACTGGCCAGCCATTTCCACCATAAATTGTTGGGTTTGCCAAAAGGAGTGGTTGAGGCGAGCGAACGTGGCGAAGGCCTCGTCGAGATCGATGCGGAGTTCCGGGTTCGGATAGGCTTCCAAAAATCCTAGCACCGAGAGTCCCTGCGGATCTTCGGCCGCGGCGATCAGCGCTCGTTTCAGCGCCTCTCCCCCCGGTATATCCGTGACGGTGGAAATTCCATCAAGGATCGTTTCGCCAATTTGGGTGTCGAGCAAATTTCGCACCGACGTTGGGTCGAGAGATACATTTAGATTTAACACCTGCAAGAGCTGGTGTCTCTGTTCGGGGGAGAGGAGAGTGCCGTAACCCGCCAGAGAAAGGGGCATTTGTCCGGTGCGGGCGAATTCCCGCAAATCGTCCACCGCCACCGAGACGGAGGCTATCCCCCTGCGGACGACGATGGTTTCCGCCGAAAATGCCGGAGTCGCGATCGCGCCCCAACTCCCGAGGGCGATCGTGATCACCGAGCCCAAAACCGAACCCAGTCTTTTCAAATTAAATCCCATAAAACCTGACCCGAAAGTAAGTCTAGCAATTTTTAACCCATTTGAGCGAGAATTTCCTGCCTTCGTCACGGGTGAATCACAGCCGAGATGAAAGGGAACCTCAAACCACAACCCAGTCGTTTCCGTGGCTAATCTTAACATCAAGGGCAGGATGAACAAGCCTCAATTCAGATTTGGAAAGTGAACAACGATGGTTGCCACATCGGGATGAACACGGACGATCGCTTCCGGTTCTAGTAAAGCCCCAAATAATCCAAAAGACTGATACTGATGAGTCCCGGAACTCAAAATCAATAAATCATTGGTTTTCAGCATTCTGGAAGTTTTGGCGACAAAGTTACTCCGAATCGACTGAACAGTAGTATTCTCCCCTAGCCCCAAAGATTCCGGATCAAACGTGATTGTTTCTGAGTTCGTCACAATCAACAAAAATTGGAATTTGGCTTTAACTTCTGTGGCGATGGCTTGAGCAATTTCCAGAATTTCTTCAAATTGAACCGATGCAGTTTCAGCTTCAGTCGCCGCTAAAAATACCCGTTTGATGTTGGCTATGGGTTGGGGAAATCTGGCAATCAAAATCGGTACAGTTGACAGCCTCATCATGCGGTCAATGACACTGCCAAAGAAGTTTTCTTTATAAGTTGAATAGCCTTTCCATCCACAAATAATTAAGGTACAATTCTTTTCAGAAGCACTGCGAGTAATCCCTCGGGCGATCGCCGAATCGATCCGACCAATGGACTCTACATCAACTGTAGCAGCATGGGCAATTTTTTCAGCGGTCGCCAAAAGCTGATTTTGACGAGTTTTGGAACTGGGGGAAATTTTACCACGTTGATCGGAAAGGACATGAAGGGGTAATAAAGTCCCTTTCGATTTTTTAACCAGCAGAATTGCCAATTGTAATAATTTATCTTCGGTACTCGGATTAGCCACAGGAACCAACACTCGTTCCGACAAATTTCGACTTTTCGAGCTGACAACTTTTTCCTCGGGTTTGACTTTTTGTCCCCATTTAGCTGTCATCCAAGGCGATGCGATACAAGTCACTAAAATCATAGCAATCACGCCATTGACAGTCAATCGATCCACTAATTCAATTTTATAAGCAACGGTAATCGCAGCCAAAGTCGAAGCCATAATAATCAAGAAGATCGCCACCGGATCTTGAATCGGTGATGATAAAAGCTGACCCACTGGCATTCCCAGCCAAATTAAAGTCAATTCTCGACCCGCATTTTCGATCAGGGTAAAAAAAATCATCAGTCGTTAAATTTTAAAATAAATCCGTTTAAAAATCCCCAATTCCTCAGTCAACCCCAACCCATACTGGGCTGAACTTACTCTTGTTTTAAGACTGCAGAGAAGGCAAAATCCGGTGCAGCCAAGACAAAAATTGTAGCGGGTAATCCCGTCGCCATGCCCTGCAACCGATCGTAATATTCTCGGTAATGGAGATTTTCCCGAGGTGGAGCCATTCCCAAAAATACCAGATCAGCTTGTTGGGAAGATTGACGCAAGATTTCTGGGAAGGGTTGCCCCTCCGACACGATCACCTGGGATTTAGCTCCAATTCGCAACTCTGCCACGATGCGCTCAAGATTCAAACGAGCCGCCTGTGCTGCGGTTTCATCTGGAACAATGAGTTTTAAATTAATCTCAGCCCCTCGCCATTCCAGACTGGTTCGCAACAGATAGGCTAAAATCATCATCAAACCTCCGTTGGCATTCAACCCCCCCCACCAAACATCAATACATTGACGCTGACCGAACCCCCGCTCCGACTCATCCCGCAAAACGATCACACTTCGTCCGGCATTGTGAAATTTAGCGATCGCCGAGCAGTAGGACTCCCGCCGCTCCGGGGACTGAGTATCACCCAACAAAATCGTATTCGGCACTAACGGGCCAATCCCATAGGATTCAACGAGCTGTCGTGCCCCCGTGAAGGGGTCAGGAGCCATAATCACCCGCACAAATCCTTCAATCCCTCGCTTATATAAATATTCCCGAATCGTTGCCTCAATTTCACCCTGTTGAGCCGGGTTGCGGGAGCCACTCGGTAAAACAGTACAAACCGTAAACAGACTACGGTTGTGGGTGAGGTTAGCCGCCAACTCGACCAGAGGCCAGCGTTTGGTCGGTGCCCCAGAAAAAGTCAGGATATGGGGGCGCCAGTTTTTAGCATCGGGAGTGTAACTGAGTTGAAAAACACCCCGACGAACCAGAGCCATCCAAATCCCCTGGCGGACGTCCCCCCAGGCGCTTTCGAGTTCCCGCCGTTCGAGCCAAATGTAAATACCGAAGACGATGACGGCCGCGACGATAGTGGCCAGGGAGTCGATCAGGAACATCACCCCCAGACAGCCGATCACCCCCAGCAGGGAGAAGAACCAGTGAACTTTGAAGGATGGACGGAAGGAGGGACTGCGTAGAAACGTCTCAATTCCCGCCGCCAAATTCAGCACCAGGTAGGTGGTGAGGAAGAACATACTCAGCACCGGGGCGATCAAGTTTAGGTCGCCAACGGCTACTGCAACCAGTACAAAGGCAAGGGTAAAGACAGTAGCGATGCGGGGTTCGTCATCTTCCCCGCTTCCGGTACCCAAAAACCGCAACCCACTGGGTAGAATCCCATCTCGTGCCAGGGCTTGCAGCACCCGGGGGGCCCCAAGGATGCTGCCGAGGGCGCTCGACAGGGTGGCCCCCCATACGCCCAGCAAGATCGCCGGCCCCCAGACGGCGATGCGCTGCATAATCAGGGTATCGGCAATGAGGCTGGCCGTATCGGCTCGCATCGATAAAAAGATAGGAAGGATCATATAGATCACATAACCCGTCCCGACGGCAGCCAGGGTCCCACTGGGAATCGCCTTGATGGGATCGCGTAGATCTCCAGACATATTCACCCCGGCCATGATACCAGTGACGGCGGGGAAAAATACGGCGAACACGGGCCAGAATCCCTCCTTAGCAACGGTAGCGGCTGTTTCGATATCCTCGGGGGTAGCCGGGACTTTTTGACCGAAGGCGAAGGAAATCAGGGAAAGGGCGATCGCGGCCATGATGAAGTATTGGGCTTTGATCGCCAGGCGGGCGGATTTGATGGCGATGACGGCGACGACGATCGTGGTGGCCATCGCCACCCAGCGCACCGTCAACTGAGGAAAGGTGATGGCGAGACTTTCCGCAAAACCGATCGTGTAGAGGGCGACGGAGAGAGCTTGAGCGAAGTAGAGGGGAATGCCGATCGCCCCCCCGGATTCGATGCCCAGGGAGCGGCTGATCATATAGTATGCGCCCCCGGCCCGCACGACGCGATCGGTGGCGATCGCACAAATAGATAGGGCGGTCAGAAACGTGATCGAAGTGGAGAGGGTGACGATTGCCAGGGTCCCCCACAGCCCCACCTGGCCGACGACCCAGCCGAAGCGCAGGTACATGATCACCCCCAGGATCGTCAAAATCGAGGGGGTGTAGACGCCGCCGAAGGTGCCCAGACCCGTTCCGGTTTGGGGGGAGGGCGGGGGAGATGGCTGTGCGGGACGGGAAAAGGGGAATTTCACGGTATAGACCAACCTTTGTCAATTCGGATCGCCAGGGTTCGGGGGGGGGAGGATGGAACTCACCGGGTCAGAGGAGGATGGAGATGAAGCCAGCCCACCCCGGCTTCGAGTTGGGCAGCTAGAGAAATTAGGGTCGATTCGTCCGCCGGTTTGCCGACGAGCTGGACTCCGACGGGCAAACCGTGGGGGTCGAATCCGGTGGGGAGGGCGATCGCGGGCTGGCCGGTCGCGTTGAACGGCGGACAGGGGGCGATCCAATTAATCATCTGCTGTAACGTTTGTTCAGGAGTTAGATTAGCATATTCCCCGACTCGGATGGTGGGGTGCATATATGTGGGCAGTAAGAGGATGTCGAAGCGATCGAAAAAGCCGACGATTTGGCGGGAAACGACCTGCATTTTCGACACCGCCCGCAAATATTGGGCCGCCGACCCGCTTTCTTCAGCCAGCCAGCGATTCATCGGGTTCAGGTATTGTTTGGGAATTTCCGCGACTCCGGCTCCGGCTTTCCAGACCTCAATAAACGGTTCGATCAGGTCGCCAAAATCCGGACAGGCCGGTTCGACAATGTGGCCGAGATGTTCGAGGTGGCGGGCGGTTTCGGTGACAGCTTCGGCGCAGGGGACTGAGGCGACCCCGACGGGGGGAATTTCGGTGGAAACGGCGATCCGCAAACGCCTGGGGGGGCGGCGGGTGGCGGACAAAAAGGAATGTTCCGGATTGGGTAGCCAGTAGGGATCGCCGGTGATGTAGCCGGACATCACGTCCAGCAGGGCTGCCGCGTCGGCAACGGTGCGGGCGATGGGGCCGTTGGTGGAAATGCCGCTCTGATGGTCGCCCACGGGAGCGTTGGATACTCTGCCCCGACTGGGTTTGAGGCCGATCGCACCGCAGCAGAAGGCTGGACCCCGGATGGAGCCACCGCCGTCTGATCCCTGGGCGATCGCACAGAGTCCTCCGGCCACGGCCGCCGCCGCCCCGCCGCTGGAACCGCCGGGGGTGTACTCCGGGTTCCACGGGTTACGGGCGGGGGGAAATCCCTCGGACTCGGTATAGGGGAGCGAACCCAGTTCCGGGGTGGCGGTTTTGCCCAAAATGATGAATCCGGCTTCGCGGATGCGGGCGACTACCCCATCGTCATCAGAGGCGACCCGATCTTTGAGAACTCGGGAACCGTAGGAGCAGGGGACTCCGGCGACGGGGTTGAGATCTTTGATGGAGATGGGGACACCTAAAAAGGGGGGCACCTCGGCGGGGGATTGGGTCAGGGCTTCGGTGTCCTTTCGGGCCTGGGCGATCGCACTTTCGGCCATAACGGTGAAGTAGCAGCCCAGTTGGGGGTTGAGCCGTTCGATGCGATCGAGGTATAGTTTCACCAATTCCAAGGGGGAAATCTCCCCTTTGCGGATCAGTTGCGCCTGTGCGAGGGCGGGGGCAAATGCCAGGTCATTTGGATTCATCGCATTTGAGGAGATACTCTAGAAAGGTTTGGGCGACGACTGAGAGCTGTTTCCCGTGCAAATAGGCCGCGTACCAGCGCCGGTGGATGGGGAAGGACTCGACGTCCAAGATGGCGAATTCTTTGCTGTCCCCCTCCGAGTATAAGGTGTGTTGGGAGAGGACGGAAATTCCTAATCCCCCCGCGATCGCCTGTTTGATGGCCTCGTTGCTCCCGAGTTCCAACCGCACCCGCACCGAGATTTTGTGCTTATCGAAGAGTGTCTGCACGGCCCGCCGGGTCCCGGAACCGGATTCCCGCATGATGAAGGGTTCCTGGTGGAGGGCTTTGATGGGGATGTTTTTTTCCCGGGCCCGGGGGTGGTCGGCCCGGGCGATGACGACGAGGGGATTATCTAAAAAGGATTGGCTGCACAGGTCGATATCTTCGGGGGGCTGGCTCAAAATGTAGAGGTCGTCTTTGTTTTCGAGCATCCGTTGGGTGATCTGCTCGTGGTTGACGACTTGCAGGGCGATGTCGATCGCTGGATAATGTTGGCAAAATGACCCCAACAGTCGCGGGATGAAGTATTTGGCGGTCGTTACCACCGCCAACCGTAGCCGCCCCTGTTTCGCCCCCTTGAAGTCGGCGACGGTCATCTCGAAGTTGTCGAGCCGTTCAAAGATGTCCTGACAGGTGGCTAGGAGTTCCTGTCCGGCATCGGTCAGGTACAATTGTTTTCCGATTTGCTCGAATAGGGGCAAACCCACCGCTTGGGCTAGGTGTTTGACTTGGCTGGAAACCGTCGGCTGGGTGATCAACAGCTCCTCCGCAGCCCGGGTAAAGCTGCCGTGGCGGGCTACGGCTTCAAATACTTTTAACTGGTGCAGCGTCGCCTGAATCAAGGGCTGTTTCCTCCGTTAATGGGCGATCGTCGGGAGTGGGCTGGCTTCGCCGAGGCATTCCCCTCCCAAGTCGGCGCTTGACTACAGACTCGATCATACCGCTCCCGCTCCGATCTGGTCTTTGGCCCGTCGCGAGTTCCCGCTATTTTGAGTCCGGGGGGCGATCGCCGGGGATTAACCCGGGCGATCGATAATTTTGAGGGTTCAGGGTCTTTTTGACGAATTCATCGCCGATTTTGAGTCGGCCGGAACCCTCGAATGGCGATCGTTTTTTCGATTCAATTCGTCGATCTACCTTGACAAATTCTCCATTTTGTGTATTTAACCGGCGGGGTGGAACCCCGAGATAACGGGAATGACGGCACGGGTTTACAATATTTAATATTATTTTTTCCCCTTTGGTGATATAGGAGGGCGATTCGGTTTTTTAAAATCACCCAATGTAGCCTTTTGAAAAGAAATATAAACAAATGTTATCAAAATATTAACAAGATTCAAGGTTAACTGAATCCATTTGTTGATACTATTTTAATGATTCGGCAAATAGCCGGAAATAAAGAGCGATTCCTAAGAAGGGAGATATAAAGGAGTTATGGCTTACTCTCAAACCCAAACCAAGTCAAAAGCCGGATATCAGGCTGGTGTAAAAGACTATAAGCTGACGTATTACACGCCGGATTACACGCCCAAAGACACAGATATTCTGGCTGCATTTCGCGTTTCTCCTCAACCCGGAGTTCCCCCCGAAGAGGCCGGGGCAGCCGTCGCGGCAGAATCCTCCACCGGAACCTGGACGACGGTGTGGACCGACCTGCTGACGGATCTCGATCGCTACAAAGGTCGCTGCTACCACATCGAACCGGTTCCCGGCGAAGACAACCAGTTCTTCTGCTTCGTCGCCTACCCCCTCGACCTATTCGAGGAGGGTTCCGTCACCAATATGCTGACCTCCATCGTGGGGAACGTATTCGGATTTAAGGCGCTGCGGGGCCTGCGTCTGGAAGATATGCGGATTCCGGTCGCCTACCTGAAGACCTTCCAAGGACCCCCCCACGGGATCACCGTCGAGCGGGACAAACTGAACAAGTACGGCCGTCCCCTGTTGGGCTGCACCATCAAACCGAAACTGGGTCTGTCCGCCAAGAACTACGGCCGCGCCGTCTACGAGTGCCTGCGCGGCGGTCTGGACTTCACCAAAGACGACGAAAACATCAACTCCCAGCCCTTCATGCGCTGGCGCGATCGCTTCCTGTTCGTCCAAGAGGCCATTGAAAAATCCCAGGCTGAAACCGGAGAAATCAAAGGTCACTACCTGAACGTCACCGCCCCCACCGTCGAAGAAATGATGAAGCGGGCCGAATTCGCCAAAGAACTCGGCACCCCCATCATCATGCACGACTTCTTCACCGCTGGTTTCACCGCCAACACCACCCTGGCCCGCTGGTGCCGCGACAATGGTATGTTGCTGCACATCCACCGCGCCATGCACGCTGTCGTTGACCGTCAGCGCAACCACGGCATCCACTTCCGCGTCCTCGCCAAGTGTCTGCGGATGTCCGGTGGCGACCACCTGCACTCCGGAACCGTCGTCGGTAAACTCGAAGGCGAAAAAGGCATCACGATGGGCTTCGTGGACCTGATGCGGGAAGACCACATCGAAGAAGACCGCTCTCGCGGTATCTTCTTCACCCAAGATTGGGCCTCCATGCCCGGCGTCATGCCCGTGGCATCCGGTGGTATCCACGTCTGGCATATGCCCGCCCTGGTGGAAATCTTCGGCGACGATTCCTGCCTGCAGTTCGGTGGCGGAACCCTGGGACACCCCTGGGGGAACGCTCCTGGCGCGACGGCCAACCGCGTCGCCCTGGAAGCTTGCATTCAAGCGCGTAACGAAGGCCGCAACCTGTTCCGTGAAGGCGGCGACGTGATCCGCGAAGCTTGCAAGTGGAGTCCCGAACTGGCCGTTGCTTGCGAACTGTGGAAGGAAATCAAGTTCGAGTTCGAGGCGATGGACACCCTGTAAGTCCCCTGAGATTTCGAGAGGTAATTGGATTGGGGGTGTCCGGGCTGACTTGACAATTTCGGAGAGCTGCGGCTACAACTCAATCCAATATCTCAAATTTGAAGTCTCGAATAGGGTTGGTGTCGGAACATGGATATCAAAAAAGTTGCCAAGGACACGACCAAGGTACTGACGAGTTACCTGACTTACCAGGCTGTCCGGACGATCGCCAATCAGTTGCGAGAAACCAATCCGGGTTTGGCAATCTGGCTGAACGGGTTTTCCTCGACGGGCAAAATCCAAGATGGCGAGGTTTACCTGCAGGAGCTGCTCCGAGAAAACCAGGAACTCGGTTTGCGGGTCATGACCGTGCGATCGCATCTGGCCGAAGAGATCGCCGACTACCTGCCGGAGATGCTTCGCGCCGGAATCGAGCAGGGCAACATGGAACACCGCCGTCAGTACCTTGAACGAATGACGCAACTGAGTGTCTCCGAAGCCAACCCTCACCCCGAATCAACCCCCGACTCGGAACCTCACCCCTAGCGGTGCGGTCGGGCCGAGGGGCAAACATTTCAACAATCGACCCTACCATTACACCCAAAACGAACCATGCAAACACTACCCAAAGAGCGCCGTTACGAAACTCTCTCCTACCTGCCCCCCCTCACCGATGCCCAAACGCAAAAGCAGATCCAGTACATCCTGGAGCAGGGCTTCATCGCCGGGGTCGAATTCAGCGAATCTTCCGCACCCGAACAGCACTACTGGACTCTCTGGAAGCTGCCCCTGTTCAACGCTACCACCGTCCGCGAAGTGATGGCCGAAATCGATGAGTGCCGTCGCGAGTATCCCAAGTGCTTCATCCGCGTTATGGGCTTTGACAATGTGAAGCAGTGCCAGGTTCTTAGCTTCATCGTCCACCGCCCCTCCGGTTCCCTGTACTAAACTCGAACCTGACGGCGCGATCGCTTTGATCTAAACAACCAATTTGTGCAAATCTTGAGGCAGGGAGAAATCCCTGCCTTTATGATTGAACGAAAATCATCAATTCCAGGAATGCTCTATCAGCCCCAGGTGTTCGTGAACCGGCACCCTCGCCTCCTCATGTTCGTGTTGATCGTCGCCATCGGCATCGGGGTGGCATTTCGCTTTGTCGCCCTCGATCGCAAAGTGTACTGGCATGATGAAGTTTACACCAATTTGCGATCGGCCGGCTTCACCGCCGAGGAAGTGAGTGCGGACTTATTCGGCGATCGCATCTTTTCCCCCCCCGAACTCCTCCAATACCAGCGCCCCAAACCCGACAGCACCGCCGCCGACACCATTGAATCCCTCAAAAGCAACCCCCACCACCCGCCCCTGTACTATCTCATCGCCCGGGGTTGGATGAAAGGCTTCGGCGGTTCCATTTTCGCCTCCCGCCTACTTCCCGCCCTGATCAGCCTGATTTCCCTGCCCCTCATCTACGCCCTTGCCTGGGAACTCTTCCAATCTCCCCTCATTTCTTTAACCGCCACCACATTACTCGCCCTCTCTCCTTTTGACCTACTGTTCGCCCAAACCGCCCGCCAATATAGCTTAATGACGGCACTCATCATCGCCACCAGCTTGGTTTTGCTCAAAGCCGTCCGCACTGACCATTGCTTCTGGTGGGGATGTTACATTTTCGCCTGCACCTTGGGTTTGTACACCCATCTCTTTTTTAGCCTCGCGATCGCCAGTCATATGGCTTGGCGGCTGTTAATCTTTTTGTCCGAACCCCAATCGAGCATCCCATCCCGCCACCATTTTTCGATTCCCAAATTCCCGATCGCCATCCTTTTACTTCCGATTCTTTATAGCCCCTGGATTGTTATTATTATCAATAATTTTTCCGACCTGCAATCCCGTACTAGCTGGGCAGAACAATCGGTCGATTTGCTCCACTTGGCTAAATTTTGGATGCTCGGTTTCACGTCTTTATTGGTCGATGTCGATTTCGGATTTTATAATGTCTGGACTTACGTTTTTCGCCTGCCGTTTTTGCTCCTGATTCTGGCTGCCCTATTTTATCTCGGCGAGATGACCGATCGCCCGACTCGCCTCTTTATTCTTACCGCAATTTTTGTGCCATTTATCTTGTTGGTGTTGCCGGATTTGTTGCTGGGAGGACAGCGATCGGCTGTCACACGCTATTTGATTTGTTGCTTTCCGGCTGTTCAAATTTCCGTCGCCTTTTTGCTGGGAACTCACCTCAGCACCGGCCGCCAATCCTTGTTCGATGGGGAATATCTCTGGCGGGGAATTTTCGCCCTGCTGCTGACGGCAAGTCTGGTTTCTCTTGGCATGAGTGCCACTGCATCCACTTGGTGGAGCAAAAACTTGAGCTACTTTAACGCTCAAATAGCCGGACAAATTAACGCCGCAGATACCCCGGTTTTGATTTCTGATGCGGGTAACGGCACGAATTTAGGGGATCTCATTTCTCTCAGTTATTTGCTTGATGAGGATGTGGAATTGATTTTGATGGACCGGGAACCTAATTTGTCTTTAATTCCCGAAAATTCGACTCTCTTCCTATTTCGACCGTCCGAAAACCTGCGCGAATTGTTTGAGGCGAAATACGGACAACTCGAACCGGCTATAGAAGCCCGACAACTCTGGAAATTGAAATGACGGGTTCACATTTTTTTGACTTGAGGATTGGGACTCAATTTTTTTTCCGCTTCCCCTATCTTTTTTGTTTTTTTCGTGCTATTATTACAATGGGAGTGGTTGCAAAAATAAAATTTGGGCAACCACTCCCATTATGGAGAATATAGTCAAATCTTACCACGAGCCGCCGCCATCCGTCAACCCTTTCTTTCGCGGCGCGATCCCACCTATTTCACGAGAATCAAAAATCGACTTTCCGGGCGCCAACCTGGCGCCCTTTCGCCGAATTTGATATCAATTAGGAACAGTCCGTCAAATAATCGCTCCAAACATAACCTTCGTAGGGTTGAATAATGCGAGTCCAATCCGGCCCCTCGCTGCCATCCGTCACCCCCACGGCCACGACCGTACCGTTTTCCAAGGTTCCGATAATATCTCCCCCCGGACGCGATCGCACGTTTAAAGGCGTCCCGGTCGGGTCAGCTACAGTACAGTAACCCGCCGCAGTTTGAGCGATTTGAAAGGTTTCAGAATCCCGAGAAGAAACACTCGGAAATGCGATCGCGGCCGTTCCCCAACCCGCCAACGAAGCGATCGCACTCAGCGCGAGAACAGAAGGCCAAGATTTTGCCAGCATTGTCTTCATATCTTCTAGAAGAAATGACCATATTTTAGTTGGCGTGCGATCGCAGTCTTGATATTTTTTAGAATTATTTAATTAACCAAGGGTGCTAATCGGCGGTGTTGGGATGGGAGCCCCCGTTCACTTTGAGGCGCTAAAGCGCAACAACCAAGAGTGGGGAGTTGAACTCTCTCTTAACCTTCCATCGCCTCCACCGACTTCGGAACCCCCGCCGTCAGGACTTCGCAGCCATCCGCCGTCACCAACACATCATCCTCAATTCTGACGCCAATTCCCCGCCACCGTTCGTCCACTTCCGGCTGTCCTTCCACGGGTTTGATATCCGGGGCGATATAAATCCCCGGTTCCACCGTCAACACCTGTCCGGGTTGCAACAATTGCGGTTCTTCCCCCCACTGGTAAACGCCGACATCGTGCACGTCCAACCCCAGCCAGTGGCCGGTGCGGTGCATATAAAAGGGTTTATATTTTTCTTCTTTGATGATCTCTTCGATATCCCCTTGTAGCAGCCCCAAATCCATCAATCCTTCCCCCAAAACGCGCACCGCCGTTTCGTGGAATTGTTTGTAGGGATTGCCCGGTTTGACCTGTGCGATCGCCGCCATTTGAGCCTTCAAAACCAACTCATAAATCGTCTTTTGTTCCGGGGAAAACTTGCCGTTAACCGGAAAAGTCCGGGTGATGTCAGCGTTGTAATAACCGTAAGAACAGCCAGCGTCGATCAATAATAAATCCCCGTCCTGCATTTGGCGATCGTTCTCGATGTAGTGGAGGATGCAGGCATTTTTTCCAGAAGCGACAATGGAGGGATAAGCTGGCGTTCCCCCCTGTTGTTGGAACCGGTATTCAAGTTCCGCTTGCACCTGATATTCATACTTCCCGGGTCGGGCAAATTCCCGCGCTCGGTCGTGGGCCTCCACGGAAATTTCGGCTGCTTTTCGCATCAGTTCCAATTCCGATTCACTTTTCACCAACCGCAGGGGGTGGAGGACGGTTCCGGCATCTTCGATCGCGATCGGCCCCGTGCCGTGTTTCGGATAAACCCGCATCAACTTTTGCCAGTGGTTGAGGACGGTTTCGTTGAATTTTTTATCCCGTCCCAGGCGGTAATAGATGCGATCAGCTTTTTGGAGATATTGGGGCAGTTTTTCGTCCAATTCATCAATTGAATAAGCCTCGTGAGCCCCGTAAACGGTTTTGGCGTCGTCAACCCCGACCCGGTATCCCGTCCAAGTTTCCTTTTCCGGATCTTTGGGTTGGACGAATAAGACGAATTTGTGTTCTTCGTGATGGGGGGCGAGGACAGCGACGGCGTTGGGTTCGTTAAATCCGGTGAGGTAGAAAAAATCGCTATCTTGGCGGTAAGAATATTCGACATCGTTGTGCATGACGGCCATCGGCGCACTTCGGAAAATCGCCGTACCGCCGCCAATTTTTGCCATCAACCGTTCGCGACGCTGTTGATATTCTGCTGGTGTGATCATCTGTCGGGTTGCCTGATTATCCATTGATTTTTTAACAGTTTAATCGATTCGTTCAAAATAAAGAAACCCAGCCTCCGCGAAGAAACTGGGTTGGGATTTTAAACGAATTTCCGAGTCAGATTAGAGCACTTGGGCGAAGCGCTCTTTCTCGGGAACTTCAGTATATTCCGCCACAATTTGCCGGAATTCGTCGCCGTCGATCGTCTCCTTCTCGATCAGCAAGTCAACCAAGCGATCCATGACCGTCCGATTTTCGCGGACGATCTGGCAGGCATTATTGTAGCAATGCTCGGCGATCGCGCGAATTTGGGCATCGATGCGAGAGGCGATCTGGTTGGAATATTCGGTGCGGGTCGCCAAATCCCGGCCCAGGAACACCTCGCCCTGCTGGGATTCCAGGGACAGCGGCCCGAGGTCAGACATCCCGTAGCGAGTCACCATCTGGCGGGCCATCCCGGACACCTGCTGTAGGTCGCCGCCGGCGCCGGTGGTGACTTCTGCATCGCCGAAGATGACATCTTCCGCCGCACGGCCCCCCAGAGCCCCCGTAATCCGGGCCATAATCTGCGCCCGAGAAATCAGGCCTTGGTCTTCGTCCGGCATGAACCAGGTCAAGCCCCGAGCCTGTCCGCGCGGGATCAGGGTGACTTTCTGAACCGGATCGTGGGCGGGCACGAGGGTGCCGACGATCGCGTGTCCGACTTCGTGATAAGCAATCAGGCGCTTCGTTTTGCCGTCCAACAGGGGTGTTCCCTCCATCCCGGCGACGACGCGATCGACCGCATCATCGATTTCCGACATGGTGATCGCATCCTTGCGGCGGCGGGCGGTGAGAATCGCGGCTTCGTTGAGCAAATTCGCCAAGTCCGCCCCCGTAAATCCGGGAGTACGGCGGGCGATCGCTTCCAGGGACACTTCATCACCCAGTTTCTTATTGCGGGCGTGGACTTCCAAAATTGAGAGGCGGCCCTTGATATCAGGGGCATCCACCATCACCTGGCGATCGAAACGTCCCGGACGCAGCAGGGCGGAGTCGAGGACATCCGGGCGGTTGGTAGCCGCGATGATGATGATCCCCGTGTTGCCCTCAAAGCCGTCCATTTCCGTCAACAACTGGTTAAGGGTCTGTTCCCGCTCATCGTTGCCCCCGCCAATGCCCGCGCCCCGCTGGCGTCCCACGGCATCGATTTCATCGATAAACACGATGCAGGGGGCCGTTTCCTTGGCTTTCTTGAACAGGTCGCGAACCCGGGACGCCCCCACCCCGACGAACATTTCCACGAATTCCGAACCGGAGATGCTGAAGAACGGGACTCCGGCTTCCCCCGCGATCGCCTTTGCCAACAGGGTTTTACCCGTCCCCGGCGAGCCGACCAGCAACACGCCCTTGGGAATGCGGGCGCCCACGGCGGTAAAGCGTTCCGGCTTTTTCAAAAAGGTGACGACCTCTTGCAATTCTTCCTTGGCTTCATCGACACCCGCCACGTCGTCGAACAAAACCCCCGTCTTGGCTTCCATCGAGAAGCGAGCCTTGGATTTGCCGAAGTTCATCGCCTGACCCGGGCCTCCGGGGACATTATTGGAGCGGCGGAATAGGAAGAACAGCCCCGCGATCAACAAGATCGGGAACACCAAATTCCCCAGCAGCCCCCAAATCGCGCCATCGTTGCGGGGGGGATGGGAGTCAAAGCTAATGTTGGCATCCCGCAGGCGGGACACCAATTCCGGCGCATTATTTGGCAAGTCCACCCGCAGCCGCTGAACTCGATTGTCCAGTTGAGGATCGATCGCCTCCACGATCGCTGTCCGACCCCCTTCGTAGAGATCGACGCTGGTGACGCGCCCGGCGTCCAGGTAGTCCAAGAATCGGCCGTAGCTCATGCGAGTGCTTGCCGCATTATTTTGGGCGATATCCGTCGGGGACGTCGCAAACGCCCCCTGCCACAGGAAGAACCCGATCACTAGGGCCGGGATCGTCCAGAGCAGGATGGTTCTCCAAGATGTTTTCATAAATTCAGTTGCCTCTGTATCCTTGACATCAAGCTTCTTTAAAGCGCAGCCGGGTGGACGGCTCAGATTGAAGATATTTATAATCTTAACTAAATTTAACGTAACAATCTGTAATAAAGCAACTCAGATTTAGAGTGCGAGGGCCAGAGGAGGCGGAGAAAGGGGCGGAAACCTGGGAAGCCGAGGAAGAAATCATGCCGCCTCCGCCCCCCTGCCTCCCCTGCCACCTCCGCCTCCCTGCCACCTTCGCCCCCCTGCCTCCCCAATTCCCCAGTCCCGAACAAAAATCTTCGTGGACGAAAGTGGCAAAAGATGAGGCATTATAATTTTGAGTCTTCGAGAAGTAACGGATTTTTTAGATGATTGGAAAACAGCCCGGACCCGGACAGCCCGGATCGTCTCCCTTAGCCAAAGCTTCCACAACCACCAAAGTCACGACTCCCAGCGTCGGGGGGCGATCGACGATCCTCAGCGTTGACCTGGGGCGAACCGCAACTAAAGCTTGCGTGAGTCGTAACGCCAGCGAGGTGGTGTTCATCCCCTCCAACGTCGCCCAACTGAGCGTAGAAAAAGCCCGGGGTGGCGGCTTTGAATCCAAAAACACCGACCCGCTGTTGGATCTCTGGTTGGAATATCAGGGCAACGGCTACGCGGTAGGCCAACTCGCGGCCGACTTCGGCGCCAGTTTATTCGGTGGCAACCCGGAGGAGAATCCCTCCAAGATCAACGATGCTCTGATCAAGATCTTCGCCTGCGTGGGGTATTTCAATTTAAAAGGAGATCTCGACGTGGTGTTGGGGCTGCCCTTCTACTCTCAGGAACAGTTCGAGCGGGAGAAAGAGCAGATCGTCAGCCTCCTGAGCGGTCCGAATACGTTGGTTTTCCGGGGCGATCAGGTGGTCGTCGATATCAAGAGTGTCCGCGTCATGCCGGAAGGATACGGGAGTTTGATCTGGTGCGAAGCTCAAGGGGGCAAGGATATGCCCAACTTCGCCGATCTCTCCGTGGCGGTCGTCGATGTCGGACACCAGACCACCGACTTTCTAACTGTAGACCGGTTCCGCTTCGCCCGGGGGGTTTCTCAGAGTGAAGTGTTTGCCATGAGCAAATTTTACGAGGAAGTCGCCAGCAAGATCGAGGGCGCCGACTCCCAATCCCTGTTCCTGCTCGAAGCGGTTCACAAACCCCAGGGGCAGCGCTTCTACCGTCCTCGCGGGGCGACCAAACCGGCGAATTTGGATGAAATTGTACCGGAATTGCGGAAAGTCTTCGCCCGGGATCTGTCCGATCGCCTGGTGAAATGGCTGCCCGAACGGGTGACGGATGTTGTCATTACGGGTGGTGGCGGTGAATTTTTCTGGCAGGATCTGCAACCCCTGCTCAAGGAGGCTCAGTTGCGGGCGCACCTGGCTCAACCGGCTCGCCAAGCCAATGCCCTCGGACAGTTCGTTTACGGAGAAGCTCAACTCGCCAAACGGTAGTCGAGTGGGCCGTCAAATTCCCCCCCGACCTCACCCCGTTGGGTTTCGCTCAACGGGGAGTTGGGGAGATGGAATTCTGATACACTGGGGTCATCTGATTTCGGGTTTGCCGATACGTCTGAACTCTGACTATGCTCTGGGCTAATAAAAAACTGACTCAATCTGTTACGTTTACGGAGGATGCCGCCGATCAAACGCTGTTAGAAGCGATCGAACAAGAGCTGTCTCTGACGAAATATCAAACCTTCAGCAACCTCTGCAAACAGGCTTTGTGGCAGTTTCTGTCCGTTTCGGGTTCGGCACCGACCGCGCCGGCATCGGGGGGGGCGGCCCCGGAAACGTCGGGCCACGATCGCCCGTTTCTGCCTCCCCCCAACTTGCAACGGGTTGAAGAGGGCTTATCGAAGCTTCAGACGCAACTGGCGGAGTTAGACCGCCGCGTTCAGGCTCCGGCTCAAGGAACCTCCACCGAGCAGCTCGAAAAACAGTTGCTCCAACTCGCCCAACAACTGGCTCAATTCCAAACGGCGATCACCCAAAAACTCGATGCGGCCACGGATGCGATCGCCCGGGAGTCCCACACCTCGCCTCAACCGGCACCGACTCAGCAGAACGGCGAACCGTCCCCCGCGAACCGCCCCACCCCCCCGCCGGAACCGCCCGCCGAGGAAGAAACTGATCCGTTGCTCAAGCGTTTGAGTTCCCTGGTAGACGATTTTTGAGGCTTTCGGGTTCCCCCTATTTTGATACCTAGAATTGATGAGAGTCCCAGATTTTTGGGGTAGGTTCGATAGCCAAATTTCGACCTTCTACGACTACGGAAGCCGCCCAATTTTCCCCAGAATTCAGAGGTTTTAAACTCCAATTATTGACTGAATCTCCGGCTATTTTGGACAGGTAAATTTCCCTGGAATGAGTCCACAATATTTCCACATCTTTTAAGCCGATCAATCCGGTTCCCGTCGCTTTTAAAAAGGCTTCTTTGGCAGACCAAATTTGGAAAAATAGGGCGGTTTGCCGTTGGATAGAGGATTCGGAACGGAGTTTTTCATATTCGCGATCGCAGAAAAACCGTCGCGCCAGTTGCAACCCTTCCACGGGTCGGAACGACTCCAAATCGACTCCCACACGCCGGTCGAAGGCGATCGCGTACAGCGCCCGCCCGTGGGAATGGGAGACATTAAATTGCAGGGTTCCGCCCGGATTTCCGGTTTTTAAATAGGGTTTTCCGCGATCGCCGTAACCGAAGGTCAAATCTTCCGGAGAAACGCCGGCCAAGGGACTCAAAATTTGGCGCAGGATGCCGCGGGCGACCGTGAAATGAATGCGATCGCGATCGAAACGAAACCGCCGCGCCCGTTCCCGTTCGTCGGGGGTGAGCAGTTGTCGGAACGGCTCAATTTGAGCCGGCTCCAAATTGAGATCGGCCTGCCAAATTTGCACGGGATTCGATGGCGCTTTTAACAATTCGAGTCTGGGATGGGGGCAAAAGTTGACGATCGACAATGATCAATTAATATCGGGTTCGGGAGGGCAATTGCAGGATGGATTCGTCATCTGGCGGTAAGGCGGGTTGTTCCCAGGCGCTCGGCGCGGGTTGAGTTTCCCCGCCCTCCATCTCCTCTTCGTCGAGATTGACCGGGATATCCGCCCCGTTGATAATCGCTCCGAGCAGGCGGGGGCGGTATTTTTTGGACTCCGTTTCTTCGTCCTCCTCTTCCGTCAACTGATCCGCGAGTTGATTCATCTGACCCGACATCGTGCAACTGGGCCTAGCCACCATCACTATACCGTCCGTCAGGGGTTCGAGGGTCAGGGCATCGTTATTGTCGCTCAAAGCGGGGGCATCGACGATGACCACATCGAAGCGATGGCGAGTTTCTCGAAGCAATCGGCGCATCTCGCTCGATTCGAGTACCGTCGTCACCCCCCGCAGCGGTCCGGGAGACGGAATGACGTAGAGATTGGTGATATCGGGAACCAGGCGGATGCATTCGTTCAAATCCCCGTAATAGCGCAGCGGTTCCACCTGCCCCTGGGGATCAGGAGCCAAGCGCAATTTTTCGACGCGGGAGGGCGATCGCAGGTCCGCCTCGATCAGTAGCGTCCGCTTTCCGGCCAGGGCCGTGGCGATCGCCAAATTGTAAGCCGTCAGCGTTTTTCCTTCCGGCCCCTTCGTACTGGTCATCAACACCACTTTAGGAGCCGTTTCGCCGCCGCGGAACAAACTGCTCCGCACCTTTTCGTAGGCTTCCAAATAGGGCGATCGAGGATTGAGGAGCAACGGCATCTCCTCAAAATGGTCGTCCAACAGCATGACATTGGGCACGACCCCGAAAACCGGCACTTCCCGCTCCCGGAACGCCCCCTGGATTTCCTCCCAAGTGTAAAACTGGCCGCTCAACATTCCCAACACGAAAATCAGCACCGCACCGCCGACGACCCCGCCAAATCCGCCGATCGCCATCACCAAAATCAAATTGGGTGGGGGCGGAGGTTCCTCCACATCCGGGGCAAACGCCTCCTGAGCCACCTGCAAACTACTGACGGTTTCCGCCTCCGCCGCCTGGGCATCAGCCAACTGGGCCTGCATTTTGTCGTAGAGCGCCTGTTTGTAAGCCACCTGTTGCTCCAAGCGGAGTTTCTCCATTTGCTTGTTGGGGATGGTGGCGTACTCCCGGCGCAATTTTTCCCCCACCTCCCGGGTACTTTCGATCTGTTGAACCAGGGTTTCTTTCTCAGTTTGCAGGGCGATCAAATTTTGGGCAAGCTGCTGTCGGGCCGGGTCTAGGGCCGAATCGACCCGAATTTGGTCAACCCGTCTCAGGGGGGCGACGATCCCGTCCCCACCAAGGACTTCCGAAGCCCGCTCCTGCAATTGTCGCTCCGCGGCCTGTTTTTGCTTGAGCAGTTCCGCCACCGGTGGGTAGGCGTCCGTGTAATCCTTGCGGAGCAATTCCAACTGGGATTCAATCTGGTAGAGTTGCACCCGCAATTCGGCGATGATCGGATCGGCGGTGAGAGCCTGGGAGACATAGGCCTGATCCACCGTCAAACCCAGCCGGGATTCCAAACTGGCAATTTGGGCGTCGAAGGCTTCGAGTTGGAGTTGCAACTGTTCGAGCTGATTGTCATTGGCGATGATCGATTGGGGTAGCGCGCCGCTCTCCAAAGCCAACAGGGTGGCACCTTCCCGCTTGTCGTAATCTTCCAGAGTATTTTGAGCTTCCCGAAGCTCCGCTTCAGCCGGTCCCATGCGATCGCGGATGGTGTCGATAATATTGCGGAGGTGTTCGGTATTGATCAGACGACTCTGTTCGATCATCTCTTCCATCAACAGGTTCACCACCTCGACGGTGCGATCGCGGCTGGCATCTTTATATTTGACTTCAATATATCCGCCCCCCTCTTCGCTATTCTTGACCACCACCTTCAAACTTCTTTGAAACTGCCGGGGATCGAGGGCCAGACTCGTCAGCACCGTCTCGATCACCCGGGGTTGAAGCAACATCCGGTCTGTGAGTTGCTGTCCCTGTTGTCGGATGCTCTGACCCGTTTCTGAAAAGATGACTGGAGGATTTTTGTAGGTCAGGACTCCCGTCGCCTCGTAAGGGGGTTTGGGGGGGGATTCCAACATCATACCGACCGCCCCAGAAACTCCCAATCCGACGACGAAGGTCGCCAATCCTACGAGTTTGTAGTGTTCAAAGGCAATCAGATATCGTTTGACAATCGGTAGAGTCATTTGATTTACTCGGCTTAGGTGTGCTCAAATTTTGAACGTCCGAATTGGGGAGAACTTTATACTGTAGAAGCGGCGGAGGGTAATTATAGCAGTGCCTACCGGTCTGTTTACAGTTTCATGAGGGAGGCAAACCTTGAAACCCTCATGAAAAGGCAGTTTTGATTCCCTATTCCCCCTTCCTTATTCCCCATTCCCTAGGCGCTGCGCTATAGTTGATCGCCGCTCGTCGATCTGATCGACTCTTTCCCGCACCCGACACCCTAATTCTCATTATCGCCCGACTCCTCAGAATTGTCCGCATCGTTGGAGTTGTCCGAGTCAGTTCCCTCCTCACCCGCTGCCGGACCGAAGAGATTCTCGGCCGAATCGGTCAGTTGTTGGAAGAAGAGGGTAAATCCCAAGATATCCCGGAAGGGTTGGGTAAATGTATTCAAGAAATAAGTAATGCGAGTGATCAGGTTGCGGTTGATGACGATCACGTCCTCGTCTTGCAGGAGGACATTGTCTTCCGGATTGCCCATCAGCACGCTTTTTCCATTCAAAATGCGGGTGATGGGTTCGCGTCGTTGCGGATCGTATCGGATCAGCGCAATTTCTTCGAGATCGCCGGTTTCCAGGGGGACGTTGCCGAGTACGTCAATGAAGGTGCTGCCGTTGGGCAACGCCACGGCACCGACGGTATTACCGGCGTAGCTGAGAATCCGGACGGTGATCTGCTGGCTGACCAAGGTGGAATTGGCGACCAATTTGCGATCGTAGTCCCGCTCGTCGATATCGAGGGGCAGTTTCGGCACGATGATCGAATCCCCGTTGGAGAGGGAGATGTCCGGAATGGCCGTCGCTTCGGCTAAGGGGGTGTACAGATCGACGATATCTTCCAGAACCCGGCCGTCCACCGTGGTACGGCAAATTAAAACGGCTCGCAAATCGGCTGTCAGGGTGGCCCCCCCGGCAGCCAGCAGGGCCGTGGAAACCCGGGTGCCGCCGGCCGGAAGGGCGTAAAAACCGGGTTGGACTACTTCTCCCACCACCGTCACCTGGGCCGGAGTGGGCGTGGCGGCGAGGCTGTAGGTTTCAAGCAAATCGCGCTCGGAGCCTTGGGTGGGGCTGACTTCTTGGGCCTGGACGAGGATCACGTCGCGATCGCTCAGGCGCACGTCCGGCGGTTTCAAACCCAGTAACAGTGGTGTCAGCAGGTCAATTTCGCTTTCGAGCACTTTCCCGTCTGGGAGCGTCCGCCGCACCACCACTCGCCGCAAATCAGCCGCGCTGGTGGTTCCCCCAGCGGTGGTGAGGGCGACGACCAACTCGGGGGTGGCGAGGGGATAAAAACCCGGCCGGGCGACCTTTCCCGTTACCGTCACCCGCACCGGCCGCTGGTTGACGAGGGAAACCACCACTTCCGGATTTTTGACGAACCGGGCCAGCCGGGACAAAATATTTTGGCGGACTTGCTCTAGGGTGAGTCCTTCCAATTCCACCAACCCGATCAGGGGCATCACCAGGGACCCCTGGGGGCCGATGGTGGCGTTGGGGACGGTCAATTCGGCCGACCGCTGGCCGTTGACGATGACATCGATAAAAATTTGGTCGCCCGGGCCGAGTTCGTAACTCTTCAGGCGATCGCCGATCGGCCCTTGAAATATGGAGGGTTCCACCGGAATCGCTGACGGCTGGGTCATCGTGGGACTGTCGGGATTGCGGAACAATTCCAACAGGTCGGGCCAGTTGGGTTCGACTCGGGCCGGTTCTCCGACTCGTGGCAGGGGTTGATTGACGTAGGACTGGGGCAGGACACAGCGGTTCGGAATCTCAGCGCGGGACTCCGAACCCCAAATTCCGATCGCCAACGGCATCGCCCCCAAAACCGAGTAGAGGACGGCCAGAGAAAAGGATCGAGCGGAACGAAAGCGATCGGACATGGCGGGAGTCGGGAGTCGAGAGTCGGGAGTCGGGAGTCGAGAGTCGGGAATCGGTCGTACAGGCGCGACCCGGACAGAAAAACAAATTGATAATTATCAATTATCAATTATCAATTATCAATTTTAAATGTCGTTGACCTCAGTGCCGTTTGAATCTCTTCGCCGAGGGATTCGGCCAGGGGCTTCACTTCCTCTATGTTACCCAAGGGCTCGATGGGGAGCAGAACGCTGACCGCCACCCAGGGGGCGCGATCGCCTTTCAGTTGGGCTTTGCGATCGGCAAAAAACCACCGGCTCGGCGCGGGGGAACCCCCGTCGGGCCAAGCGTACCACTGGAGGACGGCGTAGGTTTGCCGGGAAGTCCAAGCCCGGAAAAATCGGGCGCTGACGGCGGCGGACTCGGAATCATCCCCCCCCCATTTGAGGTGGCGGTAAGAATCCGTTTTCCAGCGCTGAAACCCGTTGAGATCCATCCATTCGACGTGGGGTTGATCTTTGTAATAATTTTGCGGAAACAGCAACAGCAGCACTTCCTCGCCATCCCGCTCGAGGGTCTGCAACGACCATTCTTTTCCCCCCACCGGGATGAGCCTCTGGTTCGCCACAGTCCACCCCGGCACGCTCAGACCGTCTTGGCGGATCGCTTTGAGTTGGGAAATCGTCGAGACGGGCGGCATATCCGACCAAAGCCATCCCCCCCGGAAGTAGCCGGGGAGGGTCCCCACCACCAGCAAGAGCGCCAAAAACCCCAACAGCAGCCAGTGAGACGGTTTGAAGTGGCGTTTGGGAGGGGGAGACGCGACATCGGTTTCGGGAGTCGGATCAAGATTCTGGGCTGATTTGTTCATGGTTTTCGGGTTCGGGTTCGTCGGGGAAATTATGTTGCATCCAGTTCATCAGGAGAACCAACAGACCCAACATACTGGCGGAGTAGAGATCTCCTCCCCATCCCTCATGGAGCCAGTGAAACAGGCCGTCTTGACCCGTCCCGTGAAACAGGGTGAGCAGGGTGTTGCGGAGAATATTGGCCACCACGCTGGTCAAAGCCGCTCCGATCAGGAAAAGAATCGTCTTGGTTCTCGAAGCGATCGCACCCGTCCAATACAATAACATCAACCCCACATAGAGGCTGGTGAATAACATTTTCAACCCGGCGCAGTGGGGGGCGACTTCCACGATTTGCTGGTTGACGTAGAGATAGATCTGATCGACCGTCACCGGGAGGCCGAACTGGATCAGGATGAACCCGGCGACGTTGGCAATAAACTCTTGCAGGGGCAAGGCCAGCGGCTCGATCAAATAGGGCAGGTGGTTCGGGGTCGCCAGCAACACGAACAGCAGCGGCATCCGCTGCAATTTCATCCCCGGCATCCCTTTGAGCCACAGGCAAAGTCCGGCCAGGACGATGGGAAACGAAAGATTCACCAAGTCGGAGAGGTTGCTCAGGTACATGACCCCGCCGAGTCCCAGCAGGAAGCCGCCCAGGGGGTGAATGTGGTCGGGGAGTCGCCCCCACTCCTCGCGCTTCGTCCCGGCGATGTAGGCCGCGAAGGGCAAACCGATCAGGCCGTGGCTGAAGTATTCGTGTTCGATGCTGATGCTTTTGTTGAGCCAGCCATCGTACCAGTGGAACAGCAGGGGGCCGTACATCAGGGCCAGAAGTCCGATGAGGGCTGCGGTGAGTTGGTGTCGCTCGATCGCGATCGGGAACTTGTGCTGAACTTGCATGGCTATGGGGGTGATATGGGTTGGAATCGAACGGAATTCGTCTGGGGGGGAAGACACCCCATTTCCACTTTATAACGCTTCTCAATGGGGAATGGAGGCGGAAGGGGCGGAGGAGGCGGGGGGAGCGGGGGGAGCGGGGGGAGCGGGGGGAGCGGTGGGAGCAGGGGGAGCAGGGGGAGCGGGGGGAGCGGGGGGAGCAGGGGGAGCAGGGGGAGCGGGGGGTGAGACATCCAGACCGCTTGGGA
>JBNGCR010000011.1:0-55437 GCA_050045915.1 Limnospira sp. | reverse complement strand
AGGGCGCCGGCAGTGCCGTCTTGCAAGGAGCGTGAATTGGGGTGTGGGGTGTGGGCGGGGGAGCAGAGGGGGCGGAGGGAGCAGAGGGGGCGGAGGGAGCAGGGGGAGCGGAGGGAGCGGAGGGAGCAGGGGGAGCGGAGGGGGCGGAGGGGGCGGAGGGAGCGGAGGGGGCGGAGGGAGCGGAGGGAGCGGAGGGAGAGAAACGGGTGGAACATCCGCACCGCTTGGGAATCAATTCCCAAGCTAATAGCCAAAATCATCTAAAGATGATTGGGGAGTTGGTACGGACCTGATATCAGCTTGCCCCCCACTCCCCACTCCCCACTCCCTATTGCCTATTGCCTATTGCCTATTGCCTACTCCCCACTCCCCACTCCCTACTCCCTACTCCCTACTCCCTACAACCCCAACATCACCCGCGGCTTGGTGGTGACGACGACGATGCGATCGGGGTGGAGGAGTTCTCGGGCCACCCGGTTGACTTCCGCCGGGGTGACGGCTTCGATTTTGTGGTGGAAGTCGTTGAGTTCTGGGGGAGGGAAGCCGTAGACTTGGTTCCAGAGGATGACACCGGCGAGGATGTCCGGATCGCCGAGGGCGACGCGATCGCTCCCTACGAGGCTGCGTTTAGCGGTTTCCACTTCCTCGGTTGTGACTCCCCGTTCCCGCACGTCTTCCAAAAGGGAGAGGGTGGTATCGATCGCCTGTCGGGCATTTTCCGGGGCGGTCTGCATCTGGATGGTGAAGGACCCCCACCGCAATGCGGCGTCGAACCAGCTATAAACCCCGTAGGTGAGGCCGAGGCGATCGCGCAATTCCACTCCCAAACGGCTCGACAGGGTGCTGCCGCCCAAAATTTGATTCAGAACCAGAGCCGCGTAATAGCGGGGGTCGCGGCGGTCGATGCTGGGGTATCCCATCGCCGTGACGGACTCCACCAGGCCGGGTATTTCCCTTTTGAGCCAGACGAATTTTTTGGGTGGGGAGACGGAGGGGAGGGAATTTTCGATGGGATCGGGGTTGCCCCTCCAGTTTCCGAACCGTTTCCGAAGTTGCGATCGCATCACCTCCGCGTCAAAATCCCCCACCACCGACAAAACGGTGTCTTCCGGGCGGTAGTAGGTGCGGTGAAATTGTTCCAAGTCGGCGCGACGGATCGATTTGAGGGTCTTTTCCGTGGGATAGCGGTGCAGGGGATGATCCTTGGGGTAGAGGCGCTGTTGTAGCGCCCGGTGGGTGACATAGGCGGGGTCGTGTTTGTCTTCGAGGAGTTCGGACACCTGTTGCTGGCGGGTCAGTTCCAGCCAATCTTCGGGAAAGGTGGGGTTTTGCAGCACGTCCGCCAGGGTTCCCAGGACGACCGGCCAATCCCTAGCCAGGGCGACCCCGGAAATACTAACCCCTTCGGCCATCGTGGAAAATTCCAAGCTGGCGCCCCGATTTTCCAAGCGGCGGGCCAGCGATCGCCCGTCGTAGCTGTGGGTTCCGCTCATCAAGTTTTCGGCGGTGAGGGTTGCCAGCCCTTCCTTTCCTTCGGGATCGAATTCGTCTCCGGCGCGGATCAACCCCCGTATGGAGACGGAGGGCGTGTGGTCGTCGGGTAATAACAGGACTCGCAGTCCGTTGGGGAGAGTGAAGGACTCGGGGGGTTTGACGGTGTGGGCCGCGGGCGGCTCGATCGCGGGCAGATAACGGGCAATGGTATCCGGTTCGGTGGGGTGTGCGGTGCGGACGTGTCCGGCGGTGTGGCCGGGGGCAACGGTGAGTTCTGCATTTTCCATTTTGTTGTCCGCCACCGTTTTTTTGAGGGAAACCTCGACGGGTTCAAATCGCCCCACGGTGCGATACTCCAGCTTCAGATAGGTGCGGGCGACCTGGCGCACGTCCTCGGCGGTGACGGTATCGACGCGATCGAGGTAAGTTTCGGTGTAGCGGTAATTTCCCGCCGTCGTCGAGTCCAGGCCGAGTTGCATCGCCTGACTGGTGATATCGCGATTCTCTAAAATCGAACGGGCGCGAATTTGGGTTTTGGCGCGATCGAGTTCTTCAGAGGAGACGAGAGTCCGCTGCAGTTTGGCGATCGCGTTTTGAAAGGCGCGGTCGATCGCGTCCAGGTCGCCCTCGGGGACAGGAGAGGCCCACAGTTCTAGCCACCCCCCCGCGCTCAGGTGGGCCGAAAGGCTCCCCGCCGAGCTGCCGAGTCCGGCATCCACCACGTCCCGATAGATGCGGGAACTGCGCCCCCCGTTGTCTAAAATGTAGTCCAACACGCTCAGGGCGGGGATGTCGGGGTGGTTGATGTCCGGGAGAGGGTAGACGATCTGGATGAAGGGGACGGTTCCGGGTTCCCGCAAAACGACCGTCTGTCCGCCCGGTATTTTCGGGGTTACAAAGGTACTCTCGATCGCCCCGTATGTCTTGCGGGTGGGGGGATCGGCGGGGTTGGAGAGGGTTCCGAAGGTGTCTCGGATGGTTTGCAGGGTAGATTCGTAGTCGAAATCTCCCACGACGATCAAAACGGCGTTGTCGGAGCGGTAGTTGCGATCGTAGTAAGACCGCACCTGTTCGACGGTGAATGTCTCGACGTCCGCTTTCGTGCCACCGATGGGCCGGCCGTAGGGGTGGCCGGGAAAGGCCGCTTCCATCACCGCCCGGTTGAGGCGATAGTGGGGGTTGTTTTCGTCCCCCTGCAATTCGGAGATGACCACGCCCTTTTCCTTTTCCAGCAGTTCCGGGTCGATGAGGGCATTTTTCATGCGATCGGCTTCCAGGGTGAGGACGGCTTCCAGGGCGTTCCGTTCCACCGTGTTGTGGTACGCCGTCTGGTCGTAGCCGGTAAAGGCGTTGAATTCCCCCCCCAAGGCTTCGAGCAAACTGCCGTATTGGATGGGGCGGGTGGTGGTGCCTTGAAACAGCATATGTTCCAGTTGGTGGGCGATGCCGTTGTGGCCGGGACGTTCGTCGCGGGAACCGATTTTGTACCAAACTTGGACGGTGACGACGGGGGCGGTGTGGACGGGTTTGGTCAAAACGGTCAGACCATTTTCGAGGACGGTTTGGCGCACGCGATCGCCCGGGCGGATCGGGGTTGCCTCCGTACTCAAGGCAGGGAGAAAGGGTTGGATAGCAATCACCTCGGTCAAAGGGTCAGCAACAATCACAACGAGACTACATAGAAGATATAGTAGATGATTTCGAGTCAACCTGACGTACAACATTGAAGATGTTTGGAAGCGGTAAAAAGTGACGATTTGCAAAAACTGGCCGGCACGATGGGGCGGCAAAGACCATCCACTCAAGAAAGCAGGCAACAGGCAATCGGCAACAGGCAATCGGGACAAAAAGCGACCACTGTCTGAATTTCAGACTGTTTCGATGTCCTGAACTACCCGGGCGACTGCTATACCTGCCATTTCAACGTCATCGAGATTCAGAACGGCACCAAAAGCCGTTTGCGGTTCAATCCCAAGAATTTCTCGCAAATTTTGTTGCTTTTTTGGCCGGCGGGACCCGATTCTTTTCGCGACTGAGAGTGTCGAACGAATGCCGTCGTCACTTGAAAATGTCTTGGCCAGTTCAAGTGCGACTGCTTTCATGCTTCAACTCTATCATAAATGACATCAACTCATGAAACAAGGGAGTCCGGGAGTCGAGTTTTACCCATTTCCCCTCACCTTGCCCGTTGCCGATTGACTCTGTACGAGGAATGTGTCGGGTCAATAACCGGATCTGATATTCGTTTCTTTATGTTCTTAAGTACGAGAATAATATGGCTATCAATTTAAGATTGAATCAATCCCCTCTCTATTCTATAGATTTCGCTAAAAATGCGGCGATCGCCCGTAAAAGTCGAGAAAATTTTGGGTCATATTTCCAAACAAAAATTGGCCCGATCGCCACCACCGTCCCAACCGGGTTTGCGATCGCACCATGACCTTTACGCCCTCGGCCACGCTTAAAAAGACTTAACGTACACACCCCTGACTAATAATCTGTATTTCCATATACTGAAAATAGAGGGTTCAGTTTTGCGGTCGTCGCGATCGCACGAAACGCTCTCAAATCCCTGACTGACATGATTTCACCCCATCCGAATTTGGGAATCGCGCCAGGGTGCGGGGCTGAGGCTGACCCCCACAGCTTAACAAAATTGTGCGGTTTCATCCCCCCAAATTTTCAATCCATCAAACGCTGTATGACCCACAGGCAAACACTCACAAGGATAGAATCATGCTGTACGATGCGATCGTTATCGGCGGTGGCGTGACCGGATGTGCCATCGCCCGAGAACTGATGCGATATTCCCTCCGAGTCGCCCTCCTCGAATCAGAAGCCGAGGTCGGTTTCGGAACCTCTAAAGCCAACAGCGGCATCATCCACGGCGGACACCACAGTTCCCCCCACAGCCTCAAAGGCAAGCTGGAATGGGAGGGAAACCAGATGTGGGACACCCTCTGCGACGAACTCGGATTCGGTTTCAAACGCATCGGGGAGCTCACCGTCGCCCTCGAAGAAGACCAAATTCCCACCTTAGAAAAACTGCAAAAACAGGGGCAAGAAAAAGGCGTAACCGGCTTAGAAATGTGGGATTCTGAACGCATCCAAACCGAAGAACCCCACCTGACATCCGAAGCGATCGCCGCCCTGCACGCCCCCACCACCGGAGTCGTCAACCCCTACGAAGCCTGCTTTTCATTAATCGAAAATGCCGTTTTAAACGGCTTAAATTTATCGACTAATTGTCCCGTTACGGGAGTTCGAGAAACTGCCGATAGCACCTGGATTATCGACACCCCCCAGGGCGAATTTAACACCTGTTTCGTCATCAACGCCGCCGGACTCTACGCCGACGCGATCGCGGAATTTGCCGGAGTCAGAAACTTTACCATCAAACCCCGAAAAGGCGAGGAATACCTCCTCGACAAACGCTTGGTGGGACTGGTTAAGCGGGTGATTTTCCCCTGTCCCACCCCCGTTTCCAAAGGGATCTTAGTCATCCCCACCTACGACGGCACCTTGATGGTCGGCCCCACCGCCGAAATGGTGGACGACAAAACCGATTTGACCACCACCCAAGAAGGCGGCCAAAAAGTATTTTCCTCCGTCACTCGCACCGTCCCCGGCATCAGTCCGAGAGACTGTATCGCCGAATTTGCCGGACTGAGAGCCGTAGCGGAAGGGGAAGATTTTATCATCGGAACCACCAGCAAAAAAGGATTTATCAACGTCGCCGGCATCCAATCTCCCGGACTCACAGCAGCCCCTGCGATCGCCACAATGGTCGCCGATATTCTACAGCAGGAAGGTCTATCTCTTAACCCCAAAGATAACTTCATCCCCGCCGTTCCCAAACCCATTCATTTCGCCTCCCTCTCCACCGAAGAACAAATAAAATTGGTCGAAAAAAATCCCAGTTACGGCCACATTATCTGTCGCTGCGAGTTAATTACCGAAGGGGAAATTCTCGATGCCATCCACCGGGGCGCCCGCACATTGGACGGCATCAAATTCCGCACCCGGGCCGGCATGGGCCGCTGTCAGGGCGGATTTTGTACCGGACGCTGCATGGAATTGCTCTCGCGGGAACATGATATTCCGATGACCGAAGTTACCAAACGCGGCGGCGAAACATGGGTGATCCGCGAACCGGTTTATTAGGGTGTGGGGTGTAGGGTGTAGGGTGTAGGCAAAAAGATCAAAAAAACGCCGTAGGGGCAACCTTATAGGGTTGCCACCTCATTCCCGAAACCCGATTCTCCCTTCCCAATTCCATTTGATATTTTTGTCGAAATTTGTAATGAGAAGACATCATGATTACCGAAACTGTTACCCACTTAGAACGGGACTATGACGTGGTGGTGGTCGGCGGCGGGCCGGCCGGGATGGCGGCGGCGTTGGGGGCGAAAGAATCCGGCGCCGAAAAGGTTTTGATCGTCGATCGCGAAAAGGAGGCGGGTGGCATTTTGCTGCAATGCATCCACCCCGGTTTCGGCCTCCAACACTTCAAAGAAGAACTCACCGGGCCCGAATACGCCCAGCGATTTTTAGAAAAGACCGTTTCGGAAGATATCGACATCGCGGCAGATACCTACGTTTTGGATATCGATCGCGATCGCCGGGTGAAATTGATGTCCGGAACCCGAGGCGTACAGGTCGTTTCCGCCCAAGCCACCGTCTTGGCGATGGGCGCCCGCGAACGGACTCGGGGGGCGATTCGCACGCCGGGGACCCGCTGTTCCGGGGTGTTGACGGCGGGACTCGCCCAGCGGTTCGTAAATATGCTGGGATTTCTACCCGGAAATCGGGCGGTGATTCTCGGTTCCGGCGACATCGGTTTGATCATGGCCAGACGCCTAACTCTCGAAGGCGTGGAAGTGGCGGGGGTGTTTGAAATTATGCCCCACGCCAACGGTTTGAACCGGAATATCGTCCAGTGTTTGCAGGACTTTGATATCCCCCTGTACCTGTCTACGACGGTGGCGGAAATTCACGGACGCGATCGCATCGAGGGCGTCACTGTCGCCCCGGTGGAAGGCTTCAAACCCATCCCGGAAAAAGGCTGGTATATCCCCTGCGATACCCTGCTTTTATCCATCGGTTTGATACCGGAAAATGAATTGTCCCGACAGTTGCGATTGCGGATCGATCCGGTGACGAACGGCCCCGTCGTCAGCAGTACGATGGAGACGTCGATGGATGGGGTTTTCGCCTGCGGAAATGTGGTTCACATCCACGATCTCGTCGATTTCGTCAGCCAGGAAGCGTTACTCGCCGGACGCAATGCGGGACTGTATGCCACCCAAAATCGGCCGCCGGCGGACAATATCCGTTTGATTCCCGGGGAAAATGTCGCCTACTGCGTCCCCCAAACCATTTCGAGCGATCGCGACCATACCATTTATATGCGAGTCCGCCAACCCCTCAAACAGAGCGTTTTGAAATTGGGGGATGTCTACGAGAAAAAACTGCGGTACGTGTTCCCGGCGGAGATGGTGAATCTGAAAGTCAAACCTCGATTTTTGCAGAATTTTCACGGGGATTCATTGAAGGTTGACCTTCTCCCTGTCGAGTAGTGCGATCGCGATTTTTTGGAGGAAATAAAAATGAGTGCAGCGACCCAGAACGAAGATAAAATTTACCATTATTTGTGCATCGGCTGTCCGATGGGCTGTCGCCTGGAAGTGGAGGAAGAAGACGGCCACATTGTGGAAGTTCGTGGCTTCACCTGCAAGCGGGGTGAAGCATATGCCAAACAGGAACATACCGAACCCCGCCGCATGGTGACGACGACGGTTCGCGTCGAGAACGGACGCTGGGCGAAATTGCCCGTCAAAACGACGGAGGCGATTCCGAAAGAACGGATGATGGAATTGTGCGAACGGCTGCGAAAAGTGAAGGTGACAGCCCCCATTCACATGGGCGATACTATCCTTTCCAACGCCCTCGACACGGGTATCGACGTGGTGGCGTCCCGCGATATGCCCGTCGCTTAAGGGTAGGGAGTCGGGAGTCGGGAGTCGGTCGTCGGGAGATTGATCATTCCCGGCGTGTAACCACGCCAGCGCTCGTTGCTATATTATCGAATTTCGCGCAGATAAATATAAGTAATGTCGCCGGGTTCTTCGGCGGGAGAAATATCGATGACTTCGTAGCGGGTTCCCCGGGGGGCTAAAACTTCGTGTTCGACGTACATGGCCGCCAATTCTTCGATCGCGACTCCCGAATTATTGTCCCGCACTTCCAAAACGACAGGATGTCGGGAGACGGAATAACTTTCGGCTACTAACAGATCGCTGGTAAAGCTACTCATTGCGTCTAAAGTTAAAATGCGATCGCGCTTTAAATCGTCTATGAATATCTGCAATTTTTCAGCTTTAAAAAATCGGAGCCCGCGATAGATTTTGCCTTGGAAGCAGGGCATCCGGCGGATCAGTTGATTGATGAGGAGGATTTTTGAATTGCTTTGTCCGTGGCTTTCGAGGTGGCGAATGGACTTGTATTCGGAGCGGGTAAATCCTGAAATTGCGTTTAAGGCTTGTTCGACATCTCCATCGCTCATTCCCGTCAAATCGTGGACGTGCTGGATCAAGCTGGGATCGAGTTCAACTTCAATTTCATTCATAGTTGGGAACCCTAATTCTGTTTAAATTATGAATTTACGTTAACCCTAAATCTTTGTACAATCGGGTTTTTAGATGTCACCCGGTCTGGCTAACCCGACCTTTGTAGTCTCTACTACAAAGCTAACGATTGGCAGTCCGGTTTTCCAAGGGTATTTTTACGGAACTTTATTTATTTTTCGTAAAGCAATAAAAAACACCCCCGGGAAAATACGGAGAGATCCACCCCGATCGCAAGTTTCATCGCTGTTGTGGCGAATCAGCCAGTTCCGTCGGCTACCGGAACCGATGTCAAAACAGCCGATCGCCTTCGAGGGTCGGTATTTGGGGCGTTGGAGCGCGATCGCCAGCCCGCCAAAAATTGCAAAAATCGCCAACAAACATTCAAATTTCGTAACATTTGACTCGGGTTTTATGAAGTTTTCAACCCCAATGCACGAACGTTACAATTTGTATGAAAACGAGCTAGAAGCGCCGCTTTTCTGCCAGAATAGACTTGAGGCAGGCCCGATTTGATTCTAAAGCAGAATCGGACCAACGGTTTTGGAGATCCAGTAATGGCTAAAATCTTAATCGTTGATGATTCCAGTCTCTCCCGTAAGATTATGCGTAGCATCCTAGAAACGGAAGGACACGAAGTCTTGGAAGCCAACGGGGGACTCGCAGCCCTGGAACGTTACTTTATCGACCACCCCGACCTGGTTTTGATCGACCTAGCCATGCCGGATATGCAAGGAACCGAAGTGTTGACAAAACTGCGGGAAATGGACGAAAAGGCACGGGTAATTATTGCCAGTGCCGATGCTCAAGACCTGACTCAAAGGGCCGTCAAAGCCGCCGGAGCCCTGGGTTACATCACCAAACCCTTCGCCCCTGAAGCGGTTCTGGAACAGGTCAATCAGGTCCTCGTCACCGGACCACAGCTCTGAGGAGGTATTGCGATGATCCTGACTGAAAAGCAAAATGACGCATTGACTGAATTGATCAACATCGGTTTTGCCCGGACTGCCACTTCTCTTTCTCAGTTGACCGGTCATCGCGTTCTGCTTGACGTCCCCGAAGTTTCCATCCACCCCATCCGGGAACTGGGTTCCAAACTGGCCAGTTTCGTGAGCGGTGAAATTGCCACCGTCCAGCAGATTTTTACCGGTCCGGTGTCCGGCAACGCCTTGCTGTTGTTGAACTACGAAGGTGCGATGATGTTGTCCCAGTTGGTGGCGCCCGAGGGGAGTCCAGCCAGCGATCGCATCGACGTCCCCACCGGAGAAGTGCTCACCGAAATCGGCAACATCCTCCTCAACTCCTGTCTGAGTGTCTTTGGCAACCTCCTGCAAATCCAAATTTCCTTTTCCGTCCCCCGCCTCTACCTCGAAGCCCTCGACGGACTGATTCATTCTTTAATGATCGGAAAAGAAGAAGTGCGCTATGCGATGGTGATGTACACCTCATTCAAAATGCGCGAAAATTCGATCAGCGGGTATCTCGTCATGGTTTTAGGAGTGGTTTCCTTGGAGAAATTATTGGAACTGATCGATGACTGGGCCGATCTGGCGACTCAACCTTCAAGTTACAGTTAAAGCCCGATGTGATTGACTAATTCTGGGATGTTTATTGCCGACGATCATGAACGACCACAACATCAACCGCTCCCACACTCGAGCCCTTCTCAAATGGCTGAATGATTTTGCGGAGCAAGGAATTTTTACGACGGATATCGACCTGAATCTTCTCAGTTGGAATCATTGGTTGGAACTCCAGAGCGGACATCGGGCGAAAGATTTGGTCGGACATCAGTTGTTCGCCGTCTATCCCGACCTGAAACGGCGGGGACTCGACCGGATTTACCAACAGGCGCTGCAAGGTCAAGTCGTCTTTTTATCCCAACGCCTGCACTCTCATTTGATCGAACTGCCGCCGAGTATCAGCAGCCCGTCTTTGTCGCAGATGCAGCAGAGCGTCAGGGTCGCGCCGCTGATCGAAAAGGGGGAAATTTTCGGAACCATCACGGTGATCGAAGATGTGACCGAACGGGTTTTGCGGGAAATGGAACTGCAACAAAAAATTAGAAAATTGGAGCAAACGGAGACGAGATTAAGTTTGACGCAAGCCCAACTCGAACATCTTTTAGCTTCGAGTCCGGCAATCATTTACACCTGCCATCCGAGGGGAGATTATCCCCATAAATTGGTCAGCGACAACCTCACGACCCAACTAGGATATGAGGCGACGGAGTGGGTCGATATCCCCAACCTGTGGCGCGATCGCATCCACCCCGACGACTTGCAAAAAACCTGGAATCTGCGATCGCAGATCCTGCAATTGAAGCACCTCATTTTAGAATACCGCTTCCGACACAAAAACGGCACCTATCGCTGGCTGCGAGATGAGATGAAACTCACGTTCGATGTCGAGGGAAAACCGGAAGAAATCGTCGGCGTCCTGTTGGATATCACCGACAAGAAAAAACTCGAAACGCAACTGTTGCGGGCACAACGTCTGGAAAGTATCGGCACCCTCGCCAGTGGCATCGCCCACGACCTCAACAACATCCTCACCCCCATCCTCGCCTCGGTGCAGATGTTCCAATTGGGCGTCTCGGAAGAGAAGCAACAGAAAATGTTGAAATTGATCGAAACGAATACCAAGCGGGGGGCGAATTTGATCAAGCAAGTCCTCTCCTTCGCCCGAGGTTTTGAAGGGAAATTGGAGATTTTTCAAGTCAAACATTTAATGGGTGAAGTGGCGGAAGTTGTCCAAGAAACCTTTCCCAAATCGATTGAAATTCAGAGTCAAGTTGCCCGGGATCTGTGGACGATTTCTGGCGATCCCACCCAACTGCACCAAATTCTGATGAATCTTTGTGTGAATGCCCGAGATGCGATGCCTGACGGGGGAGAGTTACTCCTCGCGGCGGAAAATGTCGAATTGGACGAGCGGGAAGCTGCTTTCAATCTGGATGCGAGGGAAGGGTGTTATGTGGTGATTACGATCGCCGATACGGGGACCGGGATCGAACCGGAAGTCGCCGACCGGATGTTCGAGCCCTTTTTCACCACCAAGGAATTCGCCAAGGGGAGTGGTTTGGGCCTCCCGACGGTGATGGGGATCGTCAAGGGGCACAACGGTTTTATTGACGTGGACACCCAGATCGGCCGGGGAACCCGTTTCCGGGTCTACCTCCCCGCCTCCCGAGATACTGAACCGATCGCGGACGAAGGTTTGGAATTGATGTCGGGACGGGGTGAGTTAATTTTGGTGGTTGACGACGAAGAACCGATTCGGGAAATTACCCAAACCACTTTAGAAAATTTTGGGTATCGGGTTGTGGTGGCGAGTAACGGTCTGGAGGCGATCGAGCTGTACCGGCGATCGCCCGAGCCGATCGACTGCGTACTCTTGGACCTGATGATGCCCGTCATGGGGGGTAAGGATGCGATCGTCGCCCTCTGGTCCCTTAATCCCCGAGTGCGAATTATCGCCGTGAGCGGTTACTGTTCCGCCTCTGTCGCGGCGGACGTGGCGAAGTTGGGGGTGACGACGTTTCTGGCAAAACCCTACACCACGCCCCAGTTATTGCAGGTGCTCCGGGAGTTCCTGGATCGGCGGGCGAATTGCCCTCCCAGATCCCCGGCGGGTCGAACCACAAATCCCTCCCAGATTTCAATCTAGGAAGGATTTTTAACGTTTTGCCCTCGCAGTTAACCGCAAATCAAGCGTTACCCAAACTGGGAAATTCTACCGGAGCGGATGTCCCCGGTTGGAAGCTGGGCAGGTCTAAACCGCTGGGACGGCGACTCTTTTGAGCCAGACGGTAGCTGACGCTCTGGAGTTCGGCGTGCAGTTGGCGGTTTTCCCGCTGCAATTTTTCCACCTTTTCCATCACTTCTTCGAGGCGTTCGGAGAATTTCTGGCGGTAGACGCCGGGGAGTTCCTGAACCACCTGTTCGAGCATCCGGGAGCGATCGGTCAATTCTTGGACGGACTGTCTGAGTTGGTACACCTCAGAATCGCGATCGGCGATCTGCTCTTGATAAAACTTAACCTGTTCTTCGACCTGCTGCAATTGGTCGCGCAGGGACTTCATCTGGGCCTGGTGGCGCTCCGAAAGTTCCGGGTCGGGCATCAATGCGGTGTTGCCCTTGACCAGACGGAACAACTCCTGGGAGAGCTGCTGCACGAGTTGATCGCGCATTTTCAGCTCTTCGCTCAGGCGGGTAACTTCAGCTTGAAGCTCTTGTTGGCTCCCATGATTTGTCTGACTCACGATAACCGATCGCTCCTATAACCTCAAACATATGTTTTAAAAATACTCTCAACCCGGCGCGATCGGCAAGTGAGGGTCCCTCGGAAGGCGGATCGGGTTGAGAGGGTGCGATCGCCGGGGGTCTAAACCTCCTGAGCTTCCGGTTCGGCTGGCTCTTGAACGGCGGCGACATCTTCTTTCAACGTCAGGTAGCGAATCACGTCATCGCTAATCCGCATCGCCCGTTCCATGACCGCGATCTGCTTGCTGTCGCCCCCTTCGTAGTTCATCTGGATGTAGATGCCCTCGCGGTGGTTGGCGATTTCGTAAGCCAGACGGCGCTTGCCGAGGTGTTGGACTTCCAAATTTTGGGCGCCGTGTTCCCGGAGGATATCCTGATACTTGCCGATCGCAGCTTCGACCTGCTCTTCATTCAAGTCGGGGCGCAGGATATACATGGTTTCGTAGACGAACGATTTCATACAATGATTCTCCTTATGGACCATTCAGGCTTCCGCTCGGAAGCAAGGAACTACCCATTGTACACCAATTCGGTGGGGGAATTTTCAATCGTAGGGGCCCCTGGCTTGCGCCCTGATTGCAGATTCCCCGTTGAGGGCGGAGTGAGCAGCAAGGAGTACCCCTATTCTCTGTTCTCTGTTCTCTGTTCTCTCTATTACCTATTCCCTATTCCCTATTCCCTATTCCCTATTCCCTATTCCCTATTCCCCACTCCAACTACCGCTTCGGCTGCACCCAAACTTTGATCCCCTCAACCCGGAGCGATTGACCTCGGGTGCCACAGTATTGGCCGTTGGCACAAACGGGGACGTCGCCTTTATTTTGGATGTGGGCGTTGTAGCAGATATCGTAATTGGCGGCTTGGGGGCCGGCGAGTTCGACGCAAAATCCCTCGATCTGGCGGTTTTTGCCCGGTTCCCCGACCCGCTGGCCACCGGAGACTTTGGGGGTATCTCCCACTCCGGAAATGTAGGCCATGTAACGCACGTCCAGACCCGGGATGGGGGGATCGATCGCGATTTGGAAGGCTTCCAGGCGCCGCCCCTGTCCCCGGGTTCCGGCGTATTCCCGGGCGCCGAAGTCGCGATCGCCCAATCCATGCAGGTAGACTCTGACTCGCAACCCCACCGAAGACAGCCCGGTTTGGGCGGTATCCCCCGCCTTCCCGGCGATGGGGGCATTACCGAAGACGATATTTTTGCCGTCGATGGTGGGGGGTTTTTGGGGAACCTCCACGCTGGGGACGATGATCACTTCCGGGGGTGTGGCGGTGCTGCCCGGTTCTTCCAAAATGACGATATCCGGGTTAACGGTTTTCCGTTCGACGGGGGGGGTTGAGGGGGGGGTGATTTTACCTCGGGAAATGGCGACGGCTAAAGCTTTCCCGAAAGCCGTTTCGACGGTTTCGGCCAGGGCCGCCCACCGTTCGTCATCGAGGGTTTGGGCACTGTCGAGCAGGGTGAGGAGGATGGCGAGGGGGTGGCGGTTTTCAGCCAAGGCTTCGGCTTCCGGGGCGGGTGCGATCGCCAGTTTTTGTTTGAGTTGGCGGGCCTGTTCCTGGGCTTTCTGTAGGGGGGCGAAGTCCGGTTGGTCGCCGTGGGTGAGGGCGAGAACCCGGTCGAGGAGGGCGATCGCTTTTTGGGAGGCGACTCCCCCGCCGGCGGGGCGGGCGATGTTTTGGTACAACTCTTCTAAGACCGCGATGGATATGGCTTGCCCTGCGGTGGGCTGTCCCCGGCTTTGCAATTTCTGTTGCAAGCTGGCAAAATCGCGGTTGTATTTGACCAAGGCCTGCAGCAGCGGTTCGCCGACGGGCGTTCCGGATTTCCCAAGGGCGATCGCAGCTTGGGATAATTCCTGTCCGAGTTGTGAATGGCGATCGGACAAACTCTTGAGCTGTTGTTGTAAATTATCGTTCGTTGGTTCCATCGGCGTCCCCTCCATAAACTATCGACAACCGGCACTCGGATGCACCGCGACTCGTCACTCTCGACGAAAATGACATCCCGTTGCAGTCGGGATCGGCTCACTTGCCGATTATAGATGCTCGGGGGGGCGACCGGAAGACAAAAAAATCTCGGGGCCGGGAGGCGATCGATATTCCGGCGGCGGGATGTCAGAATAAAAGATGATGTCATCCGCAATTATCTTTTTTTATGTATTTGACTTGGTTGGACAGTAATTCTTGGCTATTCGAGATAGGTGAAAAGCGAATCCTCGTCGATCCCTGGCTTGTGGGTTCCCTGGTGTTCGGGAATTTGCCCTGGTTGTTTAAGGGAGAAAAACACGCGCCCCGCCCCATTCCCGATCGCATCGACGCGATTTTACTATCTCAGGGGTTGGAGGATCACGCCCACACCCCGACGTTAAAAAAACTCGACAAAAATATTCCGGTCGTGGCATCTCCGAATGCCGCCCAAGTTGTCCGAGATCTCGGTTATACGCGAGTGACCGCACTGGCTCACGGCGCGACATTTCAGTTGGGCGATCGCGTCGAAATTCGCGCCGTTCCCGGTTCCCCCATCGGCCCGATGTTGGTGGAAAATGGCTACGTCATCCGCGATCGTGACACCCATTATAGCCTCTATTACGAACCCCACGGCTACCACTCCGCTGCCCTCGACGAGTGGGCCCCCATCGATGTGGTAATTACGCCCATTATCGATTTAAAATTACCCCTGGTGGGTTCCATTATCCAAGGCACGAAATCTGCTTTGGAACTGGCGGAACGGGTGCGCCCCCAGGTGATATTGCCGACGGCGGAAGCCGGAGATGTGACCTATGAAGGGTTGTTGATTTCCGCATTAAAAGCGGTGGGAAATGTCGAAGATTTTCGATCCTCCCTCGCCCGGAAAAATCTTCCGACGCGGGTACTCAAACCCCAACCGGGCGAACGGTTTGAAGTGGAGTTAGAACAACGGAAGATTAAACACTGACTCTGTTAAATTCTATAACTTGTAATTCGATACCCGGCGATCGCATCCTCCGAAAAACATAGGGGGTGCGATCGCCTATAATTGACTTCAGAACAACTGACGCGGAAGATTGACAAGCGATCCGCGATCGCGGACAATCATAAATTACCAATTATCAATTATCAATTATCAATTATCAATTCCCCCATGCCCTCCCCCCAACCCCGCAAACGATTCGCCCAACACTGGCTTCGCAGTTCCGCCGCCCTCGATCGCATTCTCAAAGCCGCCGATCTCTGCAAAGGCGATCGCATCCTGGAAATCGGGCCGGGGACGGGCATTCTCACCGATCGCCTGCTGGGAGTAGCCCGGTCGGTGGTGGCGGTGGAAATTGACCGGGACCTGTGCGGGCGGCTGGTGAAAAAATTCGGAAATCGCGAGAATTTCCTGCTGCTGCAAGGGGATATTTTGGAATTGGATCTCGATGCAAATTTGGCGAATTTTCCCAAATTTCAACTTCCCAATAAAGTCGTCGCCAATATCCCCTATAATATTACCGGGCCAATTTTGGAGCGACTGCTGGGAACGATCGCCGCACCGAACCCGGAGCCCTTCGAGGCGATCGTGCTGTTGGTGCAGAAAGAAGTGGGCGATCGCATCTGTGCCAAACCCGGTTCCAAAGCCTTCGGGGGCCTGTCGGTGCGGGTGCAGTACCTCGCCGAATGCGAGTGGATCTGCCACGTCCCCGCCAAAGCCTTTTATCCGCCCCCCAAGGTCGATTCCGCCGTCGTCAGGCTGCGTCCGCGCCCCATCGACACCCCCGCCCTCGACCCGCAATTTTTGGATCGGTTAGTCAAACAGGGGTTTTCCAGTCGCCGGAAAATGTTACGAAATAATTTAAAAAGTCAGGTCGATCGCGATCGCCTGACCCAATTCCTGGAACAATTAGAGATTAACCCCCAAGTCCGCGCCGAAGATCTCGGCGTGGAACAGTGGGTTAACCTCAGCAACCTGTTATTTTCCAGCCCACCGCCGCCCGAGGGCGAAGACTCAGCGGAAGTCGGCGAGAAGCCCCAGGAAAACCAGGAGGAATCTCAAATTACCCAATGAGGGCGCAAGCCTTGTGCCCCTACAATCTAAAATCATCAGATGCGTTCTTACTCCCTAATTGCCCCGGCGAAGATTAATTTATATTTGGAGATCATCGGCGATCGCGCCGACGGTTTCCACGAGTTGGCGATGGTTTTACAAAGTATCAGTTTGAGCGATCGCATCACCATCAACCCCATCGGCATCGATGCCATCACCATCCGCTGCAACGATCCCACCATTCCCAGCGATCGCACCAACTTAGCCTACCGCGCCGCCGCCCTGATGGCGGAACAATTCCCCGACATGATAGCCCGCCACGGGGGCATCGAAATCGACATTCGCAAACAAATTCCCGCCGCTGCCGGACTCGCCGGGGGGTCTACAAATGCCGCCGCCGTTTTGGTGGGGTTAGATTTAATGTGGGATCTCGGTTTAACCCAGGGAGAATTGCAAACCTTCGCCGCCCAGATCGGTTCGGACGTTCCCTTTTGCATTTCCGGGGGAACCGCTTTGGCGACGGGACGGGGAGAGGTACTTTCCCCCCTGACGAATTTAGATCATTTATATGTGGTGTTGGCGAAATATAAAAACTTGGCAATTTCTACACCTTGGGCCTACAAAACTTACCGCCAACAATTCAGTCACACCTACGTTTCTGAACCCCAAGATCTGCAAACGCGCCACGATCGCGTCCATTCTGGATCGATAGTTTCGGCGATCGTCAAACGAGACGGGGCAAAAATCGGCCAATTGTTGCACAATGATTTAGAGAAAGTCGCCCTCCCCGAATATCCCCAAATTCGCTCCCTGCGAGATGCCTTTGCCTCCCAAAATGTGTTGGGTACGATGATGTCCGGTTCCGGGCCGACGGTGTTCGCCTTGGTGGAAACTCAGGCGGAAGCCGATCGCGTTTTAGGGGCAGTTCGCGGTCAAATTGCAGATCCAGAATTGGCATTTTGGACAGCCCAATTTATCCCCAACGGCATCCATTTGGCTTGATGTAAAATTGCAGAATATTCGAGATTAAATTATGTCTGAAAAACCATCCAAATCCAATCCAGAAGCGATCAATAATTCCACCCCCGATCTCACCTCCGTCAACCCGCTGCGGGTGATAACTGGGGGAGTAATTTCCGGCGGATTTGCGATCGCTCTCTATTCCCTCACCGCCTCCATCGCGGCAACTTTCGCCGCCAAACCCATCACCTCCGACAACCAAACCGCCCTGCAAATTTCGATCGCCGTCCGCACCCTGGTGGTGGGAGGGTGCGCCTTGGCAACCGGAGTATTTGTGATCGCTTCTTTGGGTTTGTTGGCGTTGAGTCTTCAAATTCTATTTGTGCGTCTGAGACAAAAACAATCTTAAGTTGAATGCAGTGAAACCCAACAGCAAACCGTTAATGTTGGGTTTTGTTAAAGCGATCGCCAAGGGTAATTCATGATTGGAAACCCTACAAGCGGGATTGCGATCGGCAGAACACCAAGCGTTTATTCAACCGGATTAAAACTGAGGTTATATCAAGTCCGGTTATTTAGCCGCACTAACTCTCTAATCATCTGAATAGGATTGGATCGGGTAGGGGCCCCTGGCTTGCGCCCTCCGGAATTGATTCCCAAGCGGTCTTGATCTCCAACCCGTTTTGTTCCGGGCATTCAACCGGATTTGATATTAAAGGGTAGAGAATAGAATCAAAAAAAGGGAATTTAATCGTTTATCCAATGGAAGCCAGATAGTGGAGACTGTTAGAATGTCTTAACGGATTCTGAGGACTGCATGAGGATCCAGATCAGATCGCCAAGAGAGTCGGTGTCGTCGAGGGGTGGGGTGAGGTGCAGTCGCACGTTTGGGAACTTTTTTTCGAGGTGGGCGACCCAATCCGCGATCGCGTCCGTGGTGCGACCGGAAAATATAAAATAAGGGATAATACCGATCGCCCCATATCCAGTTTCCACCAATTCCCGAACCCGGGATTCGAGATCGGGGGGCACGGACCAATAGGCGGGGATGGCTCTCAATTCGGCGGCGAGGTGTTCGACGGGTTGATTTCCGCCGGGGTATCGGCTGCCGTGGGAGAGGAGAATCCAGGCGTCTGCTGCGATCGCATCCATCTGACGTTTGAGGAATGCCGCCAGTTGGGAAGATGCCGTTCCCAAGTAGGGTTTGACATCGAGCCGGAGCGCTGACCCGAGGGACTGTTGTGCGATCGCCACTTCGGCGGGAATATCTTCGCAAACGTGGACGCCGGGTAAAAGAAAGAGCGGGAAAATCTGAATTTGATTCGCACCGAGCGATCGGCTGTACTCGCCGAATTGCCGAATTTGCTCAGAGAGGGGAATGGGGGCCAACTCCAAAACGCCGGCTCCGACGACTGATGAAGTCCCGTCGCCACCATTTTCGACGGTGAGACGTTCCCCCAACTCTCGGGCCAACTGTTCTAAGGTATATTGAGGACGCGGATCGCGACTGCCGTGGGAAACAAGGAAGATGGTGGATTGCACAAGATCTCAGGCGAACTGAACGGAAGTTTCGATCATTGTAGCGGATCGACTTCGGGCGGGGGAGGGTCGAAGATAGACCGAGGTTCGATACCGCCACATCACTCCTCGACGAGTCGGACCCAGCCGCGGCGGACATTATATAGGAGCCGGTTGATGATCGCCTGTTCGTCCTCGCTGAGGGTTTCTCTGAGCAGGGCCGCTTTCAACTGCTGGCGATCGCGTGGAGTGACCACATTGGAGAACATGACCTGGCCGAAGAGTTCCTCCAGGGAAACGTGAGTGTTGTTCATAAAATTGCCGTAACTTGTCATCGTTTTTGCTCCAATGCTCCTTGTATCTTTATCATGGCTTAATAAAACTGTTTCTTGTGTGATGCTATGATAAACCTAAGATGAGCGCGATCGGCCCGATCGGTGATCTTTATCAGACAAAATTGTGATTGAGATAACAACAATTGATGATTTACATCACCGTTTTCGACGGTCCCCCGTCCTTTCTGTTGGGGGTTGATTTTTTTGGGCGATCGCTCGTTTTTTCATGGGGTTTTCATGGGGTAGGTTGAGTTTCATTTCTGACGTCGTTGGCGCAACATTTCTTCACAAAACCGGAAACGCTTCTCGCCCTCACCCCCAACCCCTCTCCCAAGTTTGGGATAGGGGAGTCCAATCCAGTCGGACAATGATTTTAGGCATTTGCAAACAGCATCCGAGCAAAAATAACGCGATCGCTCCCTCAACACCCTACTGGATTGGTGGAGGAAGAAACCGGGTTTCTAGAAGAGTGTCAGTTGAGAACCAAAGATCTTAATAGAAACCCGGTTTCTAGGCGACTGGTGGGGGAAGAAACCGGGTTTCTAGGAGAGTGTCAGTTCGCGAGTCCCCCGCCTATTTCCAAAAACGCACCCACAAACAATTTTAACAAAAATCAACAACAAATAAACCCGTCCATCTTGACCCCAACTCCCGACATCGCCTAAAATACTCGTAGGGGCGAATGGCATTCGCCCAGAAACGGCATTCGCCCACCGTCTGGGGCGAGAGATTGCGGGTTTTCCGGTGGAATATGCGATCGATGAATGGCAAGATATCTGCCGTCGGATGTTACTTGACCGGAAACCCTTAACCAGCAATACCGTTGTCGGTCAGGTTTATGGGAACCGCAACTTAATCGATGAAGATTTATTTGTCGATTTAGCCCTGGTGAAACCGAAACGGAGTGAGAACAAAAAACACCCCCAAGAGATTGACCCCGAAAAAGGTTCCGACTTGTACAATCGGGAGGAAGTGGAGAAACGGTTTGCTTACCGAGAGTTTCTCGAAGAAGTGATTGGTCAACGCACCGAGAAACGTCTGGCGATTATCGGGGAACCGGGGGCGGGAAAAACCACGTTACTCCAGAAATTAGCCTTTTGGTTATTACAAGAAACCGATGATTTAGTGGTTTGGGTATACTTGGCAGAATTGGGCAGTCAACCCCTGGGAGAGTATTTAGAGCAAAAATGGCTTAAAGAGGCATTGGGGCAGTCCAGAGAGGAAATTAAAGCCGACTGGGAGCAGAAATTTAAAGGGGGTGCAGTCTGGTTACTGTTGGATGGCCTGGATGAGATGAGCCAGACGGACCAACAGGCGTTAAAATTGCGAGGTTGGGTGACGGATGCGCGGATGATTGTCACCTGTCGCTTGAATTTGTGGCAAGCGAACCCCAGCCAGTTACAGGGATTTCAAACCTATCTCACTCAACCGTTTCAGGACGGGCAGATTTTATGTGATACTATGTGGTTAGATAAAAAATGCTGAGTTAGAGGGATCGAACAGATGAGCATTGTTCCACGCGGCATGACAGTAACTGAGGCTTATCGACTCTATCGGTCAGGAAGCTTATTAGTGAACAGAAAGTATCAAAGAAAATTGATTTGGTCGGTTGAGGAAAAAGAAAAACTAATTGGAAGCATTTTAAAGGGATATCCAATCCCATTAATTCTACTAGCTGAACGTCCTCACGTTCATGGAAGTGGAAAGTATGAGATTATAGATGGTATGCAGCGACTTAATGCTATTGCTTGCTTTATTGAAAATTCATTTCCCTTTGATGGAAAATTTTTCGATATAAATGAGTTTTCGTATGCCAAACAATTATCCGACAAAAAAGTATTTGAAATTGCTGAAAATTCTGATAATTTAGATAGCAAAGACTGTGCAGATATTTTAGATTATCAGCTTGCAGTAACAATATATACTGCAATGGATGAAAGCGACATAACGGAAGTTTTTGGCAGAATAAATTCTGGTGGTAAGCATTTAAGCAATCAAGAGAGACGACAAGCAGGTGTAACAACATCATTCGCAGAAGTGGTTCGTAAAATTGCTATGCAGTTGCGAGGGGATGATACTAAGAAAACGCTTCATCTATTTGATATGCCCCAGGTTAGTATTGATTCCAAACGAAATCATCAAGGTTATGGGATTCAAGCAGAAGAAACTTTATGGTGTAAGCAAGGAATTCTTACACCACGCAAACTTCGCGACAGTGAAGATGAAGATATGATAGTAGATATTGTAGCATCAATATTACTGGATAAACCTCTATCAAGAAGCAAGGAAAAGCTCGATAGTCTTTATGACGAAGAAAGTAAGGATTTTCAGTTAATAGAGAATTGTCTGGCTAGTTATGGCTCTAGCAGGATAGAAGAAGAAATTGTCAAAACCTTCTCCGTTCTTGGAGAAACTATTGAAACATATAGCTCAGATAATAAATGCTTACAACAACTTGTTAATCCAGGGAATAATAATTCAATACCGCAGGCATTTTACACAATATTCATGTCTTTTTTTGCATTAGTCATTAAATCAGAACTTCTACCTGCTGATCCTAAAAATATTATGGAATCACTCGAAAATCTTCAGAAGAAGCTAGATTTAAGCAACCGCTACGCTCAACAAAAAAATCGAGTTGATAATATTAATCAAACTAAAGGACTCATACAAGAATACTTTGCCAAGAAAGATAAATCAACTCTCGGACAAGGTGCTGAATTGATACAAAAGTTCAAAAACTCCTTACTTCGTTCTCGTATAGAAACTACAAAGTACGAGTGTAAGCAAGGTTTGCTTGATTTATCACCAGATAGAAAACTAAATAATAATTTACTCCAACGACTGGTTGAAACAATTTGCGGAATTGCTAACTCAGATCCGAATAATGATGGATATATTTTCTTAGGAGTCGCTGACAAGAAGCAAGATGCAGGAAAAATTGAAAAGTTAGATGGGATTAATCCCAGTGAAATCAGTGATAGATATGTTGTAGGGATTGATAGAGAAGCTAAGGTTTTAGGTAAAAAACTAGAAGATCACGTTGGAATATTAATAAATCAAATCAAAACATCTAAATTGACTGATCCTTTAAAGACTCAAGTTTTGATGAAAATTGATACTATAAATTACCAAGGAAAATCTGTAATTATAATTAATGTTCCACCTCAAAAAGAGATTTCGTTTGTAGGTGAAAAAGCATTTATTAGAGAGGATTCTTCAACTGTAGAGGCTAAAGGGCCAAAATTACTGGCTGTTAACCAGCTTTTCCAAAAGTAGTTTATAAAGGTGGGGCATGAGATGACCCCGATAACCCAGCAGGCTACAGAAACCTGGTTTCTTTAAGAGGGGTCATCTCCGCCTTAAAATACTGTCTCAGTGATGAAGTTTAGCAAAACAATTTTGACCGATTCAATGAATGCTACAAAGTCATCTGGAATGATGCTGAAAATCTCCCCAATCTCTACAACACCAGCCCATCCTTATCCTCAACGCCCAACCCCTCGCCAACGAAACCCGCGAACGGGAAATCGCCCTCACCGTCAGCGAACTGATTTGGGAAATCGCTTGTCCCGAGGAAGACCCCCCGGAACCCGCCACCCCCGCAGAACTGCGCCGCCACCTCAAAACCCTAAAACGCCGTAACCTCCTCCCCCACCGTGCCATCCTCTTCGGTAGCGAAACCGTTTCCACCCCAACCCAACCCACCCCAGCACTCATCGCCTTTTGCCAAAAACTGACCGGGGTAATTGCCGTTGCATTTCTCACCGAGGAACCCCTAGAAGCGCCCTTAAAAGGCTTTCCCCCCAATCAACCGAATCTGATATCGGCGATCGAAACCTGGTTAGAGGAAATTTGAGAAACCGGTTTTCTGCGACAGTTTCACCTACAAATCAGAGATTGGGATAGAAACCCAGTTTCTGGCTACTTAATACACCTCATCATGGCTGCCCATATCAACAAATACAGCTTTTTCATCCTCTGTAAAATAGAATAACACTCTCTCATCATAACCCACACTGAAACTCCATAAATCTTTCAACTTACCCGATAGTTTGTGCGTCTTTAAAGTAGGGTCAAATGGATCGAGGATAAACAAGTCTAACTTTTGCCAAAACCTTGTTTCTAAATCCTGATTGCCTTTAATTTTCTTTTTAAAAGCCCGTTTAAAAGCAGAGCTAAAAGGGTCTTCTGGGTTTAGGGTGATAAGGAAAATTTATGGCAGATTACACCCGTTACTGTAGGGGCGAAAAATTTTTCGCCCCTACTTCCATGATTATTCTTCAATCATCTCCTTCAATTTATCAATCTGGTTGGAGAACTTAAGATTTCCTTGTTTTTCTTCCTGCTGGGCTACTTGGAAATTCTTATAAATATTGTCACGAGATTCTTCACGAAGATATTGCTGTAACAACATTGAAATTTCTTGTTTTTCATCGATAGAAAGACCTTTTATTGCTTCAACTACATCATTAAATCTCATCATTGACTAAGCCTCACGGTACTGACTTACTTTGAATGATATTCTATTTTGCCATAAACCAACCGACACCCCAGCCTTCCTCACGGACGAACCCCTAGAATTGCCTCAACGCCGACATCCTCGCCAACGAAACCCGCGAACGGGAAATCGCCCTCACCCTGGCTCGAACTGATTTGGGACATCACTTGTCCCGACGAAGACCCCGCACAACTGCGATCGCCACCTCAAAACCCTCAAACGCGCCCCACCTCCTCCCCCACCGTGCCATTCTCTTCGGTAGCGAATTTCCACCCCGACCCAACCCACCCCAGAAGCGATCGCGAAGCGTCTGGGCAGGAGAATCGCCTTTTGCCAAAAACTGACCGGGGTAATTGCCGTTGCATTTCTCACCGAGGAACCCCTAGAAGCGCCCTTAAAAGGCTTTCCCCCCAATCAACCAAATTTGATATCCGCTATTGAAACCTGGTTAGGGGAGATTTAAGCAGCCAAGAAACCCGGTTTCTGACCCTTGGCGGCAAAATTAGCTAAAATGTCAACAACCCCTAGCCCCTGACTAAACAATGACTCAAACTCTTGATGTCACTGGACTCACCCCAGAACAAATCGAGCAAATTCAGAAGATAATAGAAACGTTTAAGACTATTAATCAACAGCAGAACCAATCAGCGACAGAAAATCTATCAGACTCAGACTTGAATTCCTTGTTTTTTGCCAGCGAAATTCTCCAACCCTTTAATCGGACGATGCTTTATGGCAACAGAAGCTAAACGAATTTATCTGGACACGAATATCCTCGCTTATGTTGCTAATACCAAAGCCCCTCAACATCAAGCCGCTTTAGAAATATTTAGACCCACCGAAAGGGAAATTTCGTGTGTCTCATCGCAGGTTTTAGCGGAATTTTACTTCTATATTACTAATCCGGCTATTTTAGCCACCCCTTTACAGCCAACGGAAGCAATTATCCGCATTAACCGGATTTGTTAGATGCCCCATATCTGCTTGCTTTCAACTCCGGTGGATTTGTTTGAACGTTGGCTCGGTTTATTGGCAGAAAGACCTGTAAGCAATGGAGGTGTTTTTGATTGACTGCACATTGGGATTATGTTAGCCCATGATGTCACCACAATCTATACGTTTAACATCAAGGACTTTTCTTGGTGTTCTCAAATTGAGGCGATCGCTCCAAGTCACCGTTAATCAACTCACCCAGCAGAATCGCCTTTTGCCAAAAACTGACGGGGGGAATTGCGATCGCCTTCCTCACCGACGACCCCCTAGAAGCACCGTTAAAAGGCTTTTCCCCCAATCAAGCGAATCTGATATCTGCGATCGAAACCTGGTTAGAGGAAATTAAGGAGTATTCGTAATTTCCACAATCATTTCTCCTTGCTGCAATTGCTCTAACGCATTCGGCAAAGTTGCTATTAACAATTGTCGCAAGTTGCGGTTCGTGACATTGCCACAAGTTAGCCACAAAATTTGAGGAGGTGTTCCTAAACGACATACCAAGTCGATGAAATCACTGTCTTTCGTAATAATTACCACATTTTCAGCCCGTGCTGCCGCAAAAATCTCGATATCTTGAGCATCTCGCAAGCCTAAATCTCGCAAAGCACTCGCGTCTAAACCAAGGGTTTCTCTCAGCCAACTTGCCAACGTAGGCGGAAGTTGAGCATCGACCCAAATCTTCATGCAGTTAGTCTAGGAAAATCAGTACGTCTTGCTGCAAAGACTAAACAGGCTTGAATATCTGCTAGTTCTAAGTCTGGAAAATCTTCTAAGATTTCAGAAATGCTAACGTTTTCAGCTAACATTTCTAAAATATCGGTGACTCGAATTCGCATCCCGCGAATACAGGGACGACCCCCACATTGACCGGGATTTTGCGTAATTCGGCTCATTAATTCAGGAGTTGAAGTCATATTTTTAAGGCTGAATGTGTGATTACACCTCATCAATTATAGCCGATCGCGCTCCTCAATTCTTTCAGGAATAAGTGCTCACCTCCGAATCCCTGCAACACCTGCCCCTGTATTGCCTCAACCCCTATATCCTCGCTAACCAAACCAGCAAATAGGAAATCGCCCTCACCTTCAGCGAACTGATTTGGGATATCATTTGCCCCGAGGAAGACCCCCCGAACCCGCCACCAACCACCAAAACTCAATTTAAACCGATGGCGTGGTTTTTTGCCTCGTCGTGTAGACCCCCTGGACTTTCAGTTGCAACTCCGGCAAGAATGGGATGACTGATAAATATCTTCTGGATACGAATATTATCATTTATTTTTTCAACGATCGCCCGGAAGTTGGCGATGTCTTCGATGCGATCGAAGGGGGAAAAGATCGAGTTTTTTGAATCCATTCGACCGCCTCACCCGGCCTTTGCAGTCCGCATCTGTTGTGGAGATATTCCAAAATATAGAAACCCAATTTCTCTAGGCTTTGACAATCCGAACCCGGGCATATTTGAGGCCGTGGACGCCCGGAAGCGGCGCCACCCGTCCGAACTCCAATTTCGGTTCGACCCACCCTTCCCGCATCAAATAACGCAGGTATTGCTCGTATTCTTGCCACTCTGCATCGGTGGAATAAACCACTGTCAACATTCCCGGTTGGGTGATGCGATCGCCCCTTTCCCAATCCACTCCCTTATCAATCCGTTTTTTGACAATTTCATAACGGATATCCCGCGTCCCCCGCACATCAAATACTTTTTCGGTATTCTCATCGTGAAAAATATCGATGGTCGTATGCTGCACCAAAACCACATGAGCCAGATCTAAACCGACCTGAGATTCAGCTTTTAAATTCATCAGCTTCCGGCCGCAGTCGCACATCGCCCGTAACTGTTCGTAGCGCAAACTTTTGAGGTGAAACGGACTAAATTCGGGGTAGATCGACTGGCCGGCATAAATCATGTGATCCATGCCGTCGCTGCATTCCACATCGCAATAGTGGGGGACGATCGCCTGCATTTTCTGTTGCCAATCTCCCCAATTTTCCTGAAGGCAAGAGTTGATCAAATTCAACATTTCATCGTATCGCGATCGCGCCTTATAAACACAACCTTCATCATTATCGCAGGCGGTTTGATAGGCTTCCACCGCTGCCAGAGCTTCCTCGGAACAGCGGGAAAAATAGTCGAAATAAACCTCCAATTGAGTTTGCAGATACTCCGTCGCCCGCACTTCTACATCGACGGTGACACCCTGTTGAAGTTGGGCGATATATTCGACCAAATCCTCCCGCAGTTGTCGCCCGAGGGCGGTTTCTTGATTATGACAAATCGCGTCAACCACAGCCAACCCCAATTGAAACTGCTCCAATAAATCCGCCTGAATCGCCCGATTTCGCTCGTCGGAAGATCCCCGGATGTCGGACATTCCGAACAGGGGTACCACATCTTCAAACAAAATAATTTCCGGAGGCAAACCCCAACTGCGGCGTTCGGCCTCTTCCAAAAACCGCCACTCCACCGCCGGATGAATGCCGCGAAGGTTGGAAAATCGCTTTTGGTTGGTGTAGGACACGGCGGCGACCAAAGCCGGGATCAAATTTTGAGCCCGATCGCGATCCTTTGAACTGAACCCGTCGGGGCGATCGCGACCCAGGACGACGACCCCGAGAAGCTGTTCGCGACTCGACGGACTGACAGTTGACTGAACTTTTAAAGGAATCAACAATAGCGATCGCAAAGACAGATCGAGAAGTTGTTTTTCCAACTCCGTCGATTGCACGTCGCTCAGATCCGAAACCCCCGTCACTTTATGCTCCAAAATGGCTTGATAGAGGGGAGAATCTTCCACCCCGTCCCGGGAATAAACCGTCGGCTGGCGGGGGGCCGTATCCAGGTGGGTGAAAACGTGTACTTCCTCCCCCCAGGGGCGAAGGAACAGACAGCGGGTGGCATCGAAAAGCGATCGCATCTGCCGTTCCACCCCGTCCCAACCCTTCGGTTGCAACATGGCATCGCGATCGATCAGCCGCCGGATCAGGCGGTTTTCCCGTTCCGACTCCGTAACCTCCATCCCTTCGAGAAGCAACACCCCGCCGAGGCGGTAATTTTCCAACTGCAGGTTTTGTGCCCATTCTTCCAGTTTTTCCAGGGAGAAAGAGTTATTGTCCAGATCGGCAAATTCATCTAAATCGGGATCGACGCGATCGATGAGCACGCCATCCGTATTGAGCCAAAATCGGAGCGGTCGCCGTCGGGAAGGGCCGCGGGCGATCGCGGATCGGTGGCGGAGTTCCAGGTGGCGGAGGTCGATCTGGCGGTATTGCCACAAGAGCCGCTCCAATAATTGTTGGCGATACAATTCCTCGATCGTCACCGTCTCCCATTCCGGCAGTAAATCGAGCAATTTGACCGGGGTGGGGCGATCGCGAACCTCGCAGCGATCGCAAAACGCCCGATTTCCGTATTGCAGCACCCATGTGGCCGGATCGATCGCAGCCATCAGAAATCGACTTTCGCCGACCAGGGAGAACAAACCGTCCGAGTCCGCCTGTTTCATCCACAGCAGATCCGGACAAGACTCGGCGGCGGGGGTAGCTGCAATTTTCCCTGAAATGGATTTAGATCGGGGCATGGGGTGACTCGGGATACAAGACGGGGGATGGCAGTTGGGGGTCGTTCCCCTCCTCATGGTATCTATGCTAACTCCCCAGACCAGTTCGCGATCGCGGCGAAGCCCGGTATGAATCTTGGTAGGATCAAGATCAAGAAAGTATGTAGTGATACATCACACCGTTCAGAGGAGAACAGAACATGGATCTGGTTGGACTCCAGAATGGGTTGGATAACGCATCATTTGCGATCCTCCTGGTAACAATGTTGATTTATTGGGTGGGGGCGGCTTTTCCCAACCTTCCCACCCTGCAGGTATTGGGAACCACGGGGATGGCCGTCGCCAACCTCTGCATAGCTGCCCTGTTGGGGGCGAGATGGATGGAGGCCGGATATTTCCCCATCAGCAATCTCTACGAATCCCTATTTTTTCTGGCTTGGGGAATGACGACGATCCACCTGATCGCCGAAAATATGAGCGGCAGCCGCCTGGTGGGTGTGGTTACGGCCCCCGTCGCGATGGGAATTGCAGCCTTTGCGGCCCTGAAGTTGCCCGCCCCAATGCAGGTGTCGGAACCTCTGGTTCCCGCCCTCAAATCCAACTGGCTGATGATGCACGTCAGCGTCATGATGCTCAGTTACGCGACGCTGATGGTGGGTTCGCTGCTGGCGATCGCATTTTTGATCCTGACTCGCGGACAAAACGTGCAGTTGAGCGGCAGTTCCCTCGGAACCCGCATTTCTCGCAACTCCCATGCCGCCTCGGCACCGGCGGAGGCCCAGGAAATTTTGGCTTCCCCCTCCCCCGCTTTTTCGGAATTTCAGAGCGCCAACAACGGCCGCGGCAACACCGCCGTCCTGGAATTAGTCACCCCCTCGGAAAGCCGAGACACCGCCCCCGTCGCCCTCTCCCCCCAGCGGTTGAGTCTGGCGGAAACCATCGATAATATCAGCTACCGGATCATCGGTTTGGGCTTCCCCCTACTCACCATCGGCATTATCGCCGGGGGGGTTTGGGCTAACGAAGCCTGGGGCTCGTATTGGAGTTGGGACCCGAAAGAAACCTGGGCGCTGATTACCTGGCTGGTGTTCGCCGCCTACCTGCACGCCCGCATCACCCGGGGATGGCAGGGCCGCAAACCCGCAATTTTGGCATCCGTGGGATTTTTTGTGGTTTGGATCTGCTACTTGGGCGTTAACCTATTAGGAAAAGGTCTGCATTCCTACGGCTGGTTCTTCTGAGGGCCGGCGCGATATTTCGGATAGAAGGGGCGAGGGGTAAAAGCAAAACTTGCTCTCACCCCGTTGTCCTTTCTTTCCCGTCCCGAGTTTTTCAAACCGTTCGGAGTCGTCGGGGGGGCAACCGAAAATGACACTCGGGGACACCTGACGGTTCCACGCCGTCAGGAGATCACCCCAAAACAATGGAGAACGACGATCGCTAATGAATGTATTTCCGAATATGAACGATCAAGCTCGAATTTTAGATGATGACGATGTGATTCACACCGGTGCGAGTGCGCTGATGTTTCAATGTACGTTTAAAGTCAGCGAATTTCTCACCCTGATGCAGTCCAAGTTGGAGGAAGAACAGATTTTTGGTGAGGGGATCGAGTGCGAACTCCTGAGTCCGAACCAACCCTGGCAGACGGGCAAGTTTCGCCTGCGTCTGGAGTTTTTGGGAGCGGATGCGATCGACGACGGCGGTGCCGTTCCTTCCGTCCCCTATAACCCGGGACAACCCCCGGAAACCCTGCCACCTCCCCTGAGACGGCAAGCCGGACGGGTGGGAATGTGGAGTTAATAATTAATAATTGATAATTGATAATTGATAATTGTCGATGATCTCCCACACTTGAATTGGGAAATGGAGGATCAATTCATAATTGTCAATTGTCAATTGTCAATTGTCAATTGCTCTCGGACTTGCGATCGCCGCGATCGATGAGTCAAAATGGCGGGTGAGATGTTAAGTTTCTTGAAGAACTCGTCGGCACAATCCTAAAAGGTTTCACACGCTATGCAGGCATCCGTCGTTATGACTTCGCGCTTACCCGTTGTCCGCCAGCCCCTGAGACTCGTGGCGCTGGGGGACAGCCTGATCTACGGCTACGGCGACCCGGAGGGGGGTGGCTGGGTCGAACGGCTGCGAAAACAGTGGATGTCCCCCGACACCCCCGGCCACGTCCTCTACAATTTGGGGGTGCGGGGCAACCGGACGATGCAGGTCCGCGATCGCCTCGAACATGAATTTCAACACCGGGGAGAACTCAAAAACCGCCTCCCGGATGCCGTCATCCTCTCCGTTGGCGTCAACGACTCAGCCAAAGTGCAATCCCCCCACGGCCGCAACTACACCAATTTTGAACGCTTCCAAACCATATTAGAAGATCTCCTCGATCGCGCCGAAGGCCTGTGTCCGGTGCTGTTCGTGGGCATGGTCCCGGTAGACGAGGAAAAAATGCCCTTCAGCGGTTGCCTCTACTACGACCACTTCAACCAATACCGCTACAAAGAAGCCACCCGGACCGCCTGTTTGGAACGGGGAATCCCCTACCTCGACACCTTTCAACTGTGGTTAAATCGGGGCGAGGACTGGTGGCGATCGCGCCTGAGTGCCGACGGCATCCACCCCAACATCGCCGGTTACGAAGCCCTATTGGAAGATGTACTCAACTGGGACGCCATGAAGCAGTTGATGACCTATGAGAATTCTACTCGTCGAGGATGACGATCGCATCACCCGCGGCCTCTCCGAAGCCCTCGCCGACCAAAACTATGTCGTCGATATCGCCCACGACGGCGAAGCCGGGTGGGACTTCATCGAAGCCGCCCCCTACGACCTGATCCTCTTGGACGTGATGCTGCCCAAACTCGACGGCATCGCCCTATGCCGGAAACTGCGACAAAACGGCCACCGCACCCCCGTCCTGATGCTCACCGCCCGGGACACCAGCCCGGACAAGGTGCTCGGTTTGGATGTCGGCGCCGACGATTACGTTGTCAAACCCTTCGACCTGCCAGAACTCATGGCCCGGGTGCGGGCGCTGCTGCGGCGGGGGGACACCCGGATGCCTCCCATTTTGGAATGGGGATCTTTGCAACTCGACCCCAACACCTGCGAAGTCACCTACGGGGAAAATTCCCTCCACCTCACCCCCAAGGAATATGGTTTACTGGAATTGTTCCTCCGCAGCAACCCCCGCGTCCTCAGCCGCGACGCCATCCTGGACCACCTGTGGTCCTTTGAAGATACCCCCGGCGAGGATACGGTGAAAACCCACCTGCGACGGTTGCGGCAGAAACTCAAAGCGGCGGGGGCACCCTCCAATTTTATCGAAACCGTCTATGGCCTGGGCTATCGGCTCCACCAAAACCCCTTCTAACCCGCAGTTTAGGGCGCTGCGGTGGCGGTTGCTGCTGTCTTATCTGGCTGTGATGGTGGCGATTTTGAGCCTGTTCACCGTCGCCGTCTACCGGTTTTTCGCCCTCAGTCTGTACCGCCAGTTGGACAACCGCCTGCTGACCCTGGCCGACGCCGCCACCCACAGCCTGGAAGCGATCGCCCGACAGTATCCCCGGGGACGGCAAACCGCCGACGTCGGCAATTTCTCCCGCCACACCCACCCCTTCACTTACGAAGCCCTACTGCCCCGCCTCGACAACGACGGCGATCTGGACCTGCCCTGGCAAAGCATCCGCCAACCGGATCAGGGGGTGGAGTGGTTCGACGAAAATCGGCAACTGCTGGCCAAGGCGGGGCGAATTTTCCCCAAGGCCCCCCTGCCGGAAGATGCCCCCGAGGGCGCCTGGGGCCACACCGTCGATGGGGGGAAAATTCGCACGCTGACGCTGCGGGTTTACGACAACAGCGAACCCCAGTCCCAATTGATCGGCTACGTTCGGATCGGGGAGTCCACGGCGGAGGTGCGGGAGATTTTGGGGCAGTTGCGGTGGGGGCTGGTGTTGGGGGGCGCGATCGCATCCGGTTTGACGGCGGCTGGGGGAATGTGGCTGACGCGGGAATCCCTCCAACCCATTGAACAAAGTTTCCGGCAACTGAAGCAATTCACCGCCGACGCCTCCCACGAATTGCGGAATCCCCTGGCGGGGATCAAAACCTGCGTGGAGGTGATGCAGAGTCACCCGGAACGCCTGCAACCGACGGATTTGGAAAAAGTGGGGGCGATCGCCAGTGCCACCGGCCAGATGACTCGGTTGGTGGATGACCTGCTGCTGCTGGCCCGCAGCGAGGGGGCGGTGCCCCAGACGGTGGCTTGGGTGGCGGTTCCCCTGGACGAATTGTTGGAAGATTTGGCGGAGTTTTTGCAACTTCGGGCCGCGGACGAGGGGATCGCGATCGCGACGCAACTGAAACCGGGAATTTCCGTGCGGGGGGATGGCGCCCAACTGTGGCGGGTGTTCGCCAATTTGCTGGAAAATGCCATCAACTACACCGACGCCCCCGGAAATGTGACGATTTACCTCGATCGCTCCGAACAGTGGATCGTCGTCCGGGTCGAGGATACCGGCATCGGCATCGCGCCGGAACACCTGCCCCGGGTTTTCGATCGCCTCTGGAGGGCCGATCGGGCGCGATCGCGTCGGGAAGGGGGTTCGGGACTCGGGCTGGCGATCGCCCAAACCATCGTCCGGCAGCACGGCGGCGAAATTGCCGTCACCAGCCAATTGGGTGTGGGAACCTGTTTCCACGTCCGCCTCCCCGCTTTGAATGGGGAGTCGGGAGTCGGGAGTCGGGAGTCGGGAGTCGGGAACTGAAGGGGAGTGGGCAAATAGCCGGATCTGATATCAGTCCGCGATCGCTCCGTATTAATATTTTAAAAAATTTTTTTCGCTTCGATTCGGCGATCGTTCCGAGTTTGTCACTTTTTGTCTTTATTCTTCAAAACTGAGGCAAGGAAATAGAGGGCAGGCAACAGCTCTAGAAGGCAACAGGCAATAGGCAACAGGCAATAGAGATAGAGCCGGTCGCCGTCCGGGATGTCTTTCTGCAACTGCGATCAAAACTTGTCTATCTACACCATTCAATACAGCGATTAAAAACCCCCATTTAAAGGAGTATCTTATTATGAAACGTTTCGGCAACAAACCCACAGCCACTTTACTCTCCCTTTTAACCCTCGGCTTTTTCACCCTGTTGGGCGGTTGTTCCCAAAACCAACCCCCGACGGCGACGGTCCCATCCGAACCCCAAAACACCGAGACGGTATCCAACCCAGAATCCGCCACCCTCAAGAATCTCCAGGCGGCTTACAACGGCGAATCCAACGCCCACGCCCGCTACCTCGCCTTCTCCAAAAAAGCCGAGGAAGAAGGTTATTTACAGGTCGCGACGTTATTCCAGGCGGCCGCAGATGCCGAAGCCATTCACGCGGCAAACCACGCCGCAATTATCCGCAAAATGGGGGCGAAACCCGAGGCGACAATCGCAACTCCCGAGGTGAAATCCACCCTCGAAAATCTGGAAGAGGGAATTAGCGGGGAATCCTACGAACGGGATACGATGTACCCGGAATTTATCGAACAAGCCCGCAAAGATGGGAATCAAGATGCGGTGGTCACGTTCACTTATGCCGTAGAAGCCGAAACCGAACACGCCAAATATTACGCCCAGGCGAAAGACAATTTGGACGACTGGCGGGAAAATACCATGACTTTCTACGTCTGTCCCGAATGCGGCTACACCACCAACGATCCCAATTTTGCAGTTTGTCCGGAATGCGGCACCGCCAACAACTTATTTTTGAGCGTTTCCTAAATCGAATGCGGATTCGACGCCCGGGGAAATCGATCGCACCCTTTTTGACTCGCATTTCCCCGTTTTATGATCCCCTATAACTCCGGAAAAAAATACGATGAATCGTCGCACTTTTATCACTTGGATGGGCGTGGGTGGTTTGGCGAGTTATTTGCCCGTCGCCTTGGTCGCCTGTTCTTCCACCGACAACGAAACGGCTTCTGAATTGGTCAGATCCGACGGATTTCAAGCGATCGGTACGGTTGAAAACTTCGACGAAAACGGCGTTTTACTGAACGCCAATATCCCGGCTGTAGTGATTAAAAATATCGGTCAAAATGATGGCTTTTCTGCCTTCAATCCGACTTGCACTCACCTGGATTGTACCGTCGAATGGCAGGGCGACAAAAAAGAGTTTTTCTGTCCCTGCCACGATTCCAGATTTGCCGCCGACGGCCAAGCCTTGGAGGGGCCGGCAGACCAACCCCTCGCCGTTTACGAAGTCAAACAGGAAGGGGATGTAATTTTGGTCAAAAAATCGTAGCACGGGCATCCTGCCTGTGAGCCAATCATCGAGAGGAACGAACATGAACTATGCAGTTAAATTCCGCAAAATTCATCGCAAAATTGCGCCAATTTTATTTATTCCACTGCTGCTTTCGGCCCTGACGGGCGTGATTTACCGGTTGGGAAAAAGCTGGTTTGGAATGCCCGGAGAAGTCAGCAAAATTGTGATGAGCATCCACCAGGGAACCTACTTGGGGAAAGACCTGCGGCCGTTCTATATTTTACTCGTCGGTTTGGGCTTGCTCGGTTTGATTGTCACCGGAATTACCATGAGCAGGCTGGCGAAAAAATCGTCGCCCCCCACGGCTCAAAAAATGAGCGATCGCACCCTGCACCGGATCTTGGCTCCCATCGTCTGTTTGCCCCTATTTCTGAGTGCAATTAGTGGCATCGCTTATCGCATCGACCGCACCTGGTTCGGGATGTCGTCGGATTTCGGAAACCTGATGATGGTCATCCACCAGGGAGAGTATTTGGGCGATTTCTTGAAACCAATTTACGTCCTGCTCGTCGGTGTCGGCCTGTTATTTATGTTGGCGACCGGAATTCGGATGACGGGCATTTTCCGCAAACGTCGAACTCCACAGTTGTAAAAGATGCCCGGACTATTCTGGCGGTTGCTATGGCTCGGAAACAATAAAAATTAGGGAGTCGGTCGTAGAGAGATCGATCATTCCCGGCGTGTAACCACGCCAGCGCTCGTTGCTATAAATCCGGTTAAAGACTCGTCAATTTAACTTCACCCCACGCAACCCGATCGGGAATGTCGGGGAAACACACCCTAAAAAACGGCTCTTACTCCCCCCTTACTCCCCCCTTACTCCCCCCTTACTCCCCCCAATTCTCCCCCCAATTCTCCCCCAATTCTCCCCCCAATTTTCCCCCCTTTCAAAGCAGGGCCGTTTCATTCTCGGTTAAAAATTGTCGAGGGCGACAATGAAAACCGTTGATGGGAGACAGGAGCAAGGATTTTTTCCGGTTAAAAATACCTTTTTATTCCGAAAAATCTCTCTCTTCTCCCTCCGCTCCCTCTGCTCCCTCCGCTCCCCCTGCCATTTTTCTGGGGAGAATGAAACAGCCCTGCCCTTTCAAAGGGGGGCGGGGGGATCTGCAATTTTCGGTTAACGATAAATCTCCCGGTTCACCTCGTCAATTTTGGCGGTAAAATAGTCCTCTTTATATTTCAACTGTTCGGCGAGTTGCAGTCCGCTTTGAAAGGCTTGCAACGCCTGGGGGTAGGCTTCCTGTTCCCGGTAGATTTCGCCGATGTTGTCGTAGGCATTCATCATGCCGTAGAAGTTGTAGGATTGCTGGTTGACGAGGACTTGGGCTTGGTAGAGTTCCAAGGCTGTTTGAATTTGGTTTTGGGCGCGGTATAGTTTCGCCAATTTCTCTAAAGCCAGACTGGCGTTGTCGAACTGTTGGATGGTGGTGGCGACTTGGTAGGCTTCTTGATAGGCTTGACCAGCTTGTTGGAATTTTCCCAGTTGTTCGTAGTGGGCTGCGATCGCCAATTTTTGTTCGGGAACCGGGATCAAATTTTGTTGGCTGACGTAATATCCGATCAGCCGTTCTCTGGCCGCGATCGCCCGCAACAATTCCCCCATTTGTTCGTAAATAAATGCCAATTCCCGCAACGATTCAAGTTGAGAGGGGGGGGCGGTTTCTTCCTCTCCCAGCGGGGGTGGCAGGGGTGGCAGTTTCCCTTCATTTCGCCGATTTTGAATTTGCAATTGCAGTTCCAACAATTCTTCGTAGGCAACGGCAGCGTTGGGATAGTCCAGCCAGTTCAAATAAATTCGGGCAATTTCGCCGGCCCACCGTTCCCGCCGTAAAATCTCATCTCGTCCGTCCGCATTTTCCAGCAAAATCTGATAGGTTTCGACGGCCGGTTCTTTGGCCCGCACGGTTTTAAATGCGGTTCCCAGGGCTTCCAAAACGGCTTCAGATTGGCTTTGGGAGCGTTCTTGTTCTAAAATTTCTTGGAGCCGTTCGGTGATAAATTCTAGGTAGAGGCGCTGGCCGTTATTCCAGGCGATCGCCCCCACCCGTTCCAGGGCCGCAATTTCTTCCAACAGGCCAAAATAGCGACGCAGGCGCAGTTCCCGCGTCCACAGTTCAAAGGCGCCGATCGCGTCCCCGGCATCGAGGCGTTCATTGGCTTCCGCATCCAGGCGGTCGAGTTCCGGACCCAGGGCCTCCCGCTGGCTGGCGCCGAGGATGGTTCCCGGTGCGGGGGGGTTGGGCAGCAGGGGGTCGGGTTCCCGATTCAGCAGGGGATTGGGTGCGAAGGGGTCGAGGATGCCGAGATCTTCCGGGGGGGCGTCCCCGTCTTCCTGGGCGATCGCGATCGCGGAAAAACCCGAACCCACAACCGCCAGCAACAGGGCGATCGCCGTATTTTGAATCCCATTAAAAACCCGAAACATAGACGTTTGATTGATGTCGAGACGGTCGATTTTTCCCATTTTTAGCAGTTTGCGATCGAGGAGGGTCGCGCAGCCAGAATCAATATCATATCATTTTTTGTCTCGGACGGCCGCGATCCAGCGATCGAGATGAATTTTTAGAACAAAATCCCCCGCTATTTGCCGATTTGATGTTAATAAATAGGGCGGATGGGGTGAATGCACGATCCGATCTGAACATCCGGCCGAACCGGGCGAGAGTCGCCGTCAATTGCAGTCAAAAAATTGACAAAAATCCAGGTTTCGAGAGAAAATGAGCCACAGTCAAACCGTCGAAAGGGACAGGATTCAGATGGAGCGATCGTCCGACTGGCGATCGCCCGATCCCGACAATTCCATTTCCAATTGTCGGTCAACTTGACCCACAACCAGGAGGAAATTTAATGTCAGGCAGTCAAATTCAAGCGGACTTTTGGCTCAACGATTACATGACACCCTGGGATATGTACGCCCACGGCATCATCCGCTATCTCACCTCCCAGAAGACCAATTATCAACAGATGGATATCGTCGAAACCGGGCTGTACGGTCGGGCGCTGGTTTTGGACGGAAAATGGCAATCCTGCACGGGGGACGAATTTCTCTACCACGAACCCCTCGTCCACCCAGCATTAATTTGCCACGGCAATCCCCGCAGCGTGCTGATCCTCGGCGGCGGGGAAGGGGCGACCTTGCGGGAAGTTTTGCGCTGGAAAACCGTCGAAGAAGCTGTCATGGTCGATCTCGATGAAGCGGTGGTAGAAGCCTGTCGGAAACACCTGCCGGAGATGGCTGCCGGCGTCTTTGAAGATCCCCGCGTCACCGTCCGTATCGACAACGCCCTCCACTTCCTAGACACCACATCCCGACAGTGGGATATCATCATTTCCGACCTCTCCGAACCCGTCGAATACGGCCCATCTTTTCCCCTGTTTACCCGCGAATATTTCCAACAGATGGCGAAGCTTCTCAAACCCGACGGATTTCTCGTCGTCCAAGCCGGATCGACCTCCCCCATGCGGCTCGACTTTCACACCAAGATCGCCCACACGATCGCCCAAATTTTTCCCCACATTCAATCCTATAGCAGCAACGTTCCCAGCTTCGGAGAACCCTGGGGGTTCGTATTGGCTTCCGCCCGACCCATTCCCCCCCGCCCCGACCCCAACGAAGTCGATCGCCTGCTGGCCGAAAAGACAAACGGGGGATTTCGGATGTTGGACGGCAGCACCCTGCTGGGCTTATTTCAGATTCCGATTTACCTGCGGGACGCGATCGCAGCCGAAACCGGAATTTACACCCTCAGCGACCCCCCCAAAGAAGGCGGACAGGGCATCCTCAAGGACTCCCCGGCATCAAACCCATGAGCAGTTTTACCCAATCTTTACACACCTTTAAATAAGTCCGTTCAAATCGAGGTCAGACTTGTCCGCCACAAAAATTGTGCCAAAATTGTCTAAAGCGTGCGACGTTGCACCCGCAATTCGCGATCGCATCTCAACAGCCGACCCCGGCATGGGATTTGCATGGAGTCACGTCACCCCAATAGTATAGATCTCACACCCAGACCTCAATAAATTCCTAGATTCTATTCCATCGCTTCTTATGAAAAGTGCATTTCTCGATCGCCTCCACAGCCCCGAGAGTCCCGTCATCGTCTTCGACGGCGCGATGGGCACCAACCTGCAAGTCCAAAACCTCACCGCCGCAGACTTCGGCGGCAAAGAATACGAGGGCTGCAACGAATACCTCGTCCAAACCAAACCCGAGGCCGTCGCCACCGTGCACCGGCAATTCCTCGAAGCCGGCGCCGACGTGATCGAAACCGACACCTTCGGCGGCACCTCCGTCGTCCTGGCCGAATACGACCTCGCCGATAAAGCCTACGACCTCAACAAAACCGCCGCCGAACTCGCCAAAAGCGTCGCCGCCGAATTCTCCACCCCCGAAAAACCCCGGTTCGTCGCCGGGTCGATGGGGCCGGGAACCAAACTTCCCACCCTCGGACACATCGACTTCGACACCCTCCAGCGGGCCTTCGCGGAACAGGCCGAAGGCCTCTATGACGGCGGCGTAGACCTATTTATCGTCGAAACCTGCCAGGACGTCCTGCAAATCAAAGCCGCCCTCAACGGCATCGAGGACGTCTTCCAAAAGAAAGGCGATCGGCGCCCGATCATGGTGTCCGTCACCGTGGAAGCCTTCGGAACCATGCTGGTGGGCTCGGAAATCAGCGCCGCTTTAACGATCCTCGAACCCTACCCCATCGACATCCTCGGCCTCAACTGCGCCACCGGCCCGGATCTGATGAAAGAACACATCAGCTACCTATCCGAACATTCCCCCTTCGTGGTGTCCTGCGTCCCCAACGCCGGACTGCCCGAAAACGTCGGCGGCCAGGCCCACTACAAACTCACGCCGCTGGAACTGAAAATGGCCCTGATGCACTTCATCGAAGATCTGGGAGTCCAGGTGATCGGCGGTTGCTGCGGGACCCGCCCCGACCACATCAAGGCCCTATCAGAAATCGCCGGGACCCTCAAACCCAAACAGCGCCAACCCCAAATCACCCCCTCGGCGGCGTCCATTTACAGTACCATGACCTACGAACAGGAAAACTCATTCCTGATCGTCGGGGAACGCCTCAACGCCAGCGGCTCGAAAAAGTGCCGGGACCTGCTGAATGCGGAAGACTGGGACGGGTTGGTGGCCCTGGCGAAGGCCCAGGTCAAGGAAGGGGCGCAGATTCTCGATGTCAACGTCGATTACGTCGGCCGGGACGGGGTGAAGGATATGCGCGAGTTGGTGTCCCGCCTGGTGACAAACGTGAATCTCCCCTTGATGCTGGACTCCACCGAATGGCAGAAAATGGAGGCCGGTTTGAAGGTGGCGGGGGGGAAATGTCTCCTTAACTCCACCAACTACGAAGACGGCGAACCGCGATTTTATAAAGTTCTGGAATTGGCGAAACGGTACGGTGCTGGGGTGGTGGTGGGGACGATCGACGAAGACGGCATGGCCCGGACGGCGGATAAAAAGTTTGAAATTGCCAAGCGGGCCTACAATGATGCGATCGCCTTCGGAATTCCGGCCACCGAGATCTTTTTCGACCCCCTCGCCCTCCCCATCTCCACCGGTATCGAGGAAGATCGGGAAAACGGCAAGGCCAGCGTTGAGGCCATCCGCCGCATCCGGGAGGAACTCCCCGGGTGCCACATTCTGCTGGGGGTGTCGAATATTTCCTTCGGTTTGAACCCGGCGGCGCGACAGGTGTTGAACTCGGTGTTTCTGCACGAGACGATGGCGGTGGGGTTGGATTCGGCGATCGTCAGCGCCAGCAAGATTTTGCCCCTGGCGAAAATTGACCCGGAACACCAGGACGTCTGCCGCAACTTGATTTACGATCGCCGGCAGTTTGAAGGGGATGTCTGCGTTTACGACCCCCTGACGAAATTGACCACTTTATTTGAGGGGAAAACCACCAAGCGCGATCGCTCCGCCGACGCCAACCTCCCTGTCAATGAACGCCTGAAACAGCACATTATCGACGGGGAACGGATCGGGTTGGAAGAAGCCCTAGAAGAAGCCCTCAAACAGTATCCGCCCTTGGAAATTATCAATGTTTTCCTCCTCGACGGCATGAAAGTGGTGGGGGAACTGTTCGGTTCCGGACAGATGCAGCTTCCGTTTGTGTTGCAGTCCGCCCAAACCATGAAGGCGGCGGTGGCCTACCTGGAACCCCACATGGAAAAATCCGAGTCGGGGAATAACGCCAAGGGTACCTTCGTGATCGCCACGGTGAAGGGCGACGTACACGATATCGGCAAAAACTTGGTGGATATCATCCTTTCCAATAACGGTTACAAGGTGGTGAATTTGGGCATCAAACAGCCCGTTGATAGCATCATCAACGCCTACCGAGAACACCAGGCAGACTGCATCGCCATGAGCGGTTTGTTAGTGAAATCGACGGCGTTCATGAAGGACAATTTGGAGACGTTTAACAAAGAGGGTATCACCGTCCCCGTCATCCTCGGCGGCGCGGCACTGACTTCCAAATTCGTCTACGAGGACTGTCAAAATGCCTACAAAGGGCGGGTGATTTACGGCAAAGATGCCTTTTCTGACCTTACCTTCATGGATAAGTTGATGCCGGCTAAAACAGCCGGAAAGTGGGACGATTTCAAGGGCTTTTTGGACGAGTTAGCGGAAGGGGAAGCCGACACCGGCAACGGCCACCGGGAACCGAAGGCGAAGACAGAAAAGGCTGAACCCGCCGAACCGAAAGAAGTCGATACCCGGCGATCGGAAGCCGTGGATGTGGACATCGATCGCCCCGTCCCGCCCTTCTGGGGAACGCAGGTTCTCGAACCCGCCGACATTCCTTTGGATGAGGTGTTCTGGTATTTGGATTTGCAGGCTTTGATCGCCGGACAGTGGCAGTTCCGCAAGCCACAGGGACAGTCCCGGGAAGAGTACGATGCCTTTTTGGCAGAAAAAGTTTATCCGATTTTGGCGGAGTGGAAAGGGCGGATTCTTGACGAGAATTTGCTCCATCCCCGGGCGGTCTACGGCTATTTCCCCTGTCAGGCAGAGGGCAATACGCTGTTGATTTACGACCCGGAAAAGGTGCAGGCCGGAGAACAACCGGGCGAACCGATCGAAACCTTTGAATTTCCCCGCCAGCGTTCGGGCCGTCGCCTGTGTATCGCCGACTTTTTCGCCCCCAAAGATGGCGACACTTTCGATGTCTTCCCGATGCACGTGGTGACGGTGGGACAGGTCGCCACGGAATACGCCCAGAAGCTATTCGCGGCGGACGACTACACCAATTATCTCTATTTCCACGGGATGGCGGTGCAGACGGCGGAGGCGATGGCTGAATGGCTGCACGCCCGCATCCGTCGGGAGTTGGGCTTCGGCGGCGAGGATGCCGACAATATCCGGGATATCCTGAAGCAACGCTATCGGGGTTCCCGCTACAGTTTCGGCTATCCCGCCTGTCCGAATATGCAGGATCAGTACAAGCAGTTGGACCTGTTGAAGAGCGATCGCATTGATCTATATATGGATGAGAGCGAACAGCTTTATCCGGAACAGTCCACGACCGCGATCGTCACTCATCACCCCGTTGCTAAATACTTTAGCGCTTAATCGATAGAAATCCGATCTCCTCACGGGGATCGGATTGTTTTTAAGGTTACGCTTTTAATGGCGGTTACGTTTCAATATAGAACTCGTTCCCAACGCACCCAACGCCATCAATCCGAAAATTGAAGCCGGTTCCGGTACGGAAGTCCGGCGCGTCGCCGTCCAAGTTCCAGATAAATCAAACTGTGCTTCCGGCGGAACCAAGCTGCCACCCAAAACAGCAGAACGCCATCCGGTTGCTGTCATCTCCTGTATGGCATTATATTCAGCAAAAAAAGCGGCATCGAACCAACTGTTATCTGAAAAAGTCTTCGTCCCTCCATGTCTAAAACATTCTCGATCTGTACAACCCCGAAGGCTGGCAAGCGGATTGTCTTCTACATTGCGCCAGAATAAATTCGCCTCATCGTGATTGACATCATTGACTAATCGGTCGAATGTCAATCCCGGTATGGTTGAAGAAAAATGATCGACCCGAAAAAGCCCATCTTCCTTTGTAATGTTTAGCGTCAGGTTTTCGCTATCGCATCGATTAGGTCGGGTGAAAAGGCAAATTTCTTTCTCAAATGGTTCGTCTTCGTGGCTGAATTCCCCTGTGCCCACTAACTTTCCGTTGCCATTCCAAAAATTCAAGTCATAGAAGACCGCCGCATTGGCTGACAAAGCAAAGGTGAATAATGAAGCGATTGTAGCTCCAGAAATTAAAGCAAATTGGTGCAAAACTTTTTTCATGGTAGCCCCCCATTAATTTTGTTTTTTTTGGTTCAAATCCCCGATGCATTTAGTCATGTTTGGGTTGAATTAACTCCAGAAATTAATGCACAAAATCCCCGACCCCGACCATCGATTCCCCTGCCAGAGTCTGATCGGCGATCGGCAAAAATATCTGAAGTGGTTATATAATTATTAAACACCCGGCTATTCGTAGAAAACAGGGGGTTATGTAAAAAAGCGATCGCTTTTATATAAATCTTCGGTAAAGCTCGACCGTCCATTTTTCCAAAAGTTTTTGATGGATGAGAGAGACAATTTCATCTTCATTACTTTCGCCCACTTTAACGTTAATTTGAATAGCTTTTTTTTCAGTTAAACCGAGGTTAGTTTTGTGATAAGGGGCTGTGGGTGTGCGGTGTAAATTTACTAAAATGGGGGGATCGGATTCTCGATCGTAAATAGCCAGAAGTTTGGGAATCATTCTCTGATGTTGCTGATATCCCACCAGAATGATATCGGCAGTCAAGCAGGCGTGAATGAAGCTCCGGAGATTCTCCTCAGTTTCTCCCAGCAAAATAGTGGTATTTTTAAACTGATTAAATGGGGCAAATTCTCGAGATTCATAATCCAGTCGCGATCGCTCAATTTGCCGGCGTTGTTCGGGAGTCCACCCCAATTTATCCAGGTGCGGTTCAAGGGTTTCAAATGTGCGATCGTATCCATCGGAAGCGATCGCAATAGATAACCGATCCGCTCCCAAAAACTGCACCAACTTTTGCAGCATCCGAAAGTAATCAGGAATATCAATATATTGTTCTCGCAAGTCTCCGAGATGCTCCAGTTCCGTAAATTGATGGGAACCCAAAACCGGGACAACCGTATTCCAGGGGGTTTTGAGATACCCTGTATCCCCCTGTCTGATGTGAACCAATAGCTTAATTTTGTCATCTTGAAAGTGCGATCGCGCCGGATGTTGTCGCCTTTTTTCTTCGTAATGCGATCGCAAATTTAGCCCATCAGGAAAATCGGGAATCCCCTTGTGTATCCAAGCAAAAAATAATCGCTGATATCCTTCCAATTCAAACGCCAATAAAATAGGTTCGACATCGGTTTTTTGTTTAAAATTTTCCACCGATGCCTTGACAAACAGCAACAGATCGACGATATTTTTAACCCGCGACAATTGCAGCTTGTGGTCAGAAATTGGCAGACTGAAACGGGAATGCGATCGCCGTTCAAACTCGGAAATTTGGAGGGGAAAAAAGTCATTAAACCCCAAAAACTCATACACCCGCGAGGAACTGCGAAAGTTGTCGGCAGGGGTGTGAACGTACCGATAACCCAACACCAACCCCAGACGATAAAAACTACTGAATTGCAAAAGCTGGTCAGTCAAACCGGCTCCGGGTTTAAATGCGATCGTGAAATAAATCTCATCCCGATGCTCTGACGCTAAATTGAACACCATAAAATCCCGTTCAACCTGTCTCAAACAGCCGCCGTCGAACCTCAGCAGAATCAACCCCGGAACCGAGTCTGCCAACCGAATTCAAAAAACCAGAAACGAAGCCAGCCATCTTTTGGCAAGCCCGGTTCCCCGACGCCCCTATTCTTGCACTCGAATATCAATCACACTAGCATTAAAGTTGTAGGTCATCCCCTCCAGTTCCACCGTGCCGCCGATCTTAATTTTAGAATTGCCCAAAACCGGGCCACTGCTGGTGATTTGCCCTTGTCCCTCCAGGGTGAGCAGGACATTGTTGCTGAAAGTCGTGTCAGCCGTCGGGTCGGGGAGTGCCTTTACACTGCCGTCCGGTTGGGTGACGGGAACGGTACGGGGCAGGAATTCGACCGCCTTGATATCAACCTGGCCGTAGGGTTGATTGCGGATAATCAAATTGGTCGTCTCTCCCGGCTTAAACAAACTCTCCGGGTTGCGTCCCCTCAGCCCCAAGGCGATGACATCCACTTCCACGGGTTTGGTCGTCACCCCGACCTGGGCGACCGAACCGGACGTTCCGGGGAAAAAGAAAATCCCCACGATCGCCATTGCGATCACCGCCGCGGCGCCAAGATCGAGCAAACTCACCTTACCAAACAGGCGACCTTTAGAATCCAAAATAACCATAGAACGCGATCGAGCAGTTTTCCACTGACAATAGTACAATCCCCCACCTCAAATCCGCCGGTCGGGGGGAATTTCGGGGAAGATTTTCCACGGGGGCGAATATTGTCGAGCATAGCATCCGGTCGATGCGAGTTGGAATGGGCGATCGCTCATTTTTGGGGATATTGCAGGTTAGGTTCAAAATAGGAATAGGGTTTTTCATCTTGTCGGCGAGATGAAGGACAGGCCAGTCGCTCCGATGCCTGCATCCGGCATCTCGGCGATGAGTCATCAGTGAAGGAAATCCAAACCCGATCGCAGTTGTATCGCCTCTGCCTGTCGGCGAGTCGGGATTCGCGAGAAAATTGAAGCGGACATCTGTTCACCTTGCCAATTATCCTGGAGGTAGTAATGGGTCAAACCCCCCAAGTATGAAAGCCCTCTTTGTGTCCATGCCGCGACCTCACCCCCACCGCTGACTGCCCCAACCCGCACCCACCAGTTGCCCCCCCTCCCATGTTTATTTCCTCCATCGGTCAAGCCATCAACCGCAACCCTCTGACGACGACACCGGACACGCCCGTGGAAGATGTCATCCTGCTGATGAGCAGCACCCGCTCCAGCTATGTGCTGATCGTCGAGAAACCGGAAGCAGCCACAGGTGAAGGGGAAACGACGCTTCAGGATGCCCCAAAAGTGTTGGCGGGCATTTTTACAGCCCACGACATCATCCAACTCTGCTCAATCAACGATCGCCTCTCAGGATTCCCCATCTCCCGGATCATGATCCGCTCCGTGGTCGTCGTCAGAGAATCGGAACTGACCGACATTTTCAGCCTGTTCACCTGTTTTGAACGCCACCAGATCCGCCACCTGCCCGTCGTCAACGACACAGGGGAACTCGTCGGCATCGTCCGCCCCCAATATTTTCTCCCCACCCACCCCTGCCCCTCCCAAACCACCCGCGACCAACTCCTCATCCCCGATCGCCTGATTCAACTCAATCAGATCGCCCCCCTGCCCGCCTCCCGGATGATCCACGCCTCCAAGTTCTCATCCATCTGCCACCTGACGCAGTTGATGTGTAAATACCGGACATCCTGCGTGGTGCTGACAGAACCCCTTCCATCTGCGGGGCAAACCCCCTCACCCCCGGCCAAAACCGCCGACAAACAGGCGAGTCGCTTGGTGGGGACAATCACGAGCCAGGATATCGTCCAACTCCTCGCCCTCGGCCTCGATTTCGAGAAAACCACCGCCGGGTCTGTCTGGAACGCGCCCCCCGTCCTCGTGCGATCGCGAGCCACCCTGGGGGCCGCCGTGCAGTTGATGAACAGATACTACAACCAACTGCCCCTGATCGTCCTAGACGAGGCAACATCCCGCGATCGCCCCCACCCCATGCGCGTCCTCACCGCCGACACGCTCCTCCTCCTCGCCCTGCGACCCCAATCCATGCACGCCACCCTGCTGAGTTGCCAAGATCGGGGTGACATCCCCATCGTCCCCCCCCGAACGCCCCCATCCGCCCCCAAGCCCGCCGCCCCAGAAACCGACGAACTCCAGGAGCGGACCCAGGCAATGGCCCAACTCTACGAAGCCACCATCGGGTCCGACGCCGACTTTGAAACCCGCATCGCCCGACTACTGAAAATGGGGTGCGATCGCTTCAACCTGGAAATCGGCCTGATCGGGCGCGTCTGGGCCGGACGCTACGAAGTCATCGCCGCCCGCGTCCCCGACGACTTCGCCTTCGGTTTCGCCAAAGGCGACACCCTCGCCCTCGACCAAACCTTTGAGGGAGAAGCCGCCCGCTCCCGGGAAGTCGTGAGCATCGAATCCGTCAAGAACTCCCGCTGGAAAGACCACCCCGCCAGTTCCGTCCGTCGCTTTGAAGCCTACCTCGGCGCCCAAGTCAGCGTCGGGGGGCGGGAATATGGGACCCTGAGTTTCCAGAGTCGCCGAGCGCGATCGCCCTTCCGGTCCATCGAGCGGGAAATCATCAAACTCATGGCCACCTACATCGGCGGCGAAATCGCCCGGGAACAGGCCCGGGAAGCCCTCGAACGGCAAAACCAACACCTGCTCCTGCTCAAACAGATCACCCACAAAGTCCGCTCCAAGCTCGAAACCCAGGAAGTCTTCCAGACCACCGCCACCCAAATCGGCCGGGTGTTCGGCGTCAACCGCTGCTCCATCTACACCTACATCCCCGAACCCTACCCCCACCTCGCCTGCGTCGCCGAGTACCTGGAACCGGGCTACGAATCCACCCTAAAACTAGAAATCTCCGTCGCCTACAACCCCTACATCGAAGCCCTCTTAGCCGAAGATCGCGCGATCGCCTCCACCGACGTCTTCTCCGAACCCCTGCTCGAATCCTCCGTCCCCCTGTGCCGCAACATGGGACTCAAATCCATGCTGGCCGTCCGCACCTCCTACCAAGACGAACCCAACGGCATCATCATGCTCCACCAGTGCAAGCAGATGCGGGAATGGAACCGAGAAGAAATCGAATTCCTCGAAGACGTCGCCTCCCAAGTCGGCATCACCATCGCCCAAGCCAAACTCCTGGAAGCCGAAGTCAAAAGCCACCGCGCCCTCGAAGCCAAAAACCAGGCCTTGGAAGAAGCCAAACTCGCCGCCGAAATCGCCAGCCGCGCCAAGAGCGAATTTCTCGCCACCATGAGCCACGAAATCCGCACCCCCATGAACGCCGTCATCGGCATGACCGGCCTGCTGCTGGACATGGAACTCAACCCCGAACAACGGGACTTCGTGGAAACCATCCGCACCAGCGGCGACGCCCTGCTCACCATCATCAACGATATTTTGGATTTCTCCAAGATCGAATCGGGCAAGTTGGAACTCGAACGCCACCCCTTCAAGCTGCGGACCTGCGTGGAAGAATCCCTGGAACTGCTCTCCACCCGCGCCTCAGAAAAGGGCCTGGAACTGGCCTACATCATCGACCCCGACACCCCGGAAACCGTCCTCGGAGACGTGACCCGCCTGCGGCAGGTCCTCGTCAACCTCGCCAGCAACGCCATCAAGTTCACCGCTGACGGGGAAGTGGTGGTCGCCGTCAAAGCCACCCCCGCCGAACCCCCCTCGGAGGAGGAAACCCACCCGGCTGCCGGCCGAAACTACATCCTACAATTTGAAGTCAGAGACACCGGCATCGGCATCCCCCCCGATCGCATGAACCGCCTGTTCAAAGCCTTTTCCCAGGTGGATGCCTCCACCACCCGACAGTACGGCGGCACGGGCCTGGGGCTGGCGATCTCCCAGCGGTTGAGCGAACTCATGCGGGGACAGATGTGGGTCGTCAGTTGGGTGAATTTGCTCGACAAAACCGACGACACCGACGACGACGACTCCCACTCCATCGTCTCCAGCATCTCGGGCTATCCCCCGAAAGACTTCGTGAGGCCGGCGTTCGGGCGCACCGGCTCGATTTTTTACTTCACAATCCAGACCACTGCAGTCCTTACCCCCGAGTTGGACGAGTTCGGCGACGATTTCTTGAGCGGAAAACGGGTGTTGATCGTCGAACACCACGAAATCAACCAGACAGTCCTCGCCCGCCAGGTGAAATCCTGGGGGATGATCCCCACCTGCGTCAAAACGGCCAACGATGCCCTGAAAATACTCCAGGGCAATCCGGAATTGGATCTGGTTGTGGTGGGGATCAATTTGCCCGACATGGAGGAGAGCGATCTCGCCGCTCGGATTCGCCAGTTGGAACGGGAGATGATCGCCGCCAACCGCCGCCAGAAACCTTTCAATGTGGTGATGTTCAATTACGCCAGCAATACGGAGGTGGTGCGACGGTTGGAACGGAAGCGCATCGAGGTGGCAGGGTTCGTGAATAAGCCCCTGAAGCAGTCCCAGTTTTACAATACCCTGATGCAGATTTTCGCCGACAGCGACATCATCAACGAGCGCTACAAGATGAAGATGGCGAACGGTGCCTGGGTGAACGAGGGCCCGCCGTCGAGTTTGCGGATTTTGTTAGCTGAAGATAACGTCACCAACCAAAAGGTGGCGCTCAAGGTGTTGCAGCGGTTGGGATATCGGGCGGACGTGGCCGGCAACGGGTTGGAGGTGTTGGATGCGTTGAACCGACAGAATTATGATGTGGTGTTGATGGATGTGCAGATGCCGGAGATGGACGGGTTGGAAACTTCCCGGCACATCTGCGCGGCTTTCGGCGACGGGACGGACATCCGCCCCCGCAAGCCCTGGATCATCGCCATGACGGCGAATGCGATGCAGGGCGATCGCGAAATGTGCCTGAATGCGGGGATGGACGACTACCTCACCAAACCCATCCACCGGGAGGCCCTGGCTCAAGCTCTGGCAAGATGTCAGCCACTCTGCGAGGCGGTTTCTGAGGGCCCGGAAACGCCGGTCGAAAATGGATATCATCCGACACCCCAAAGGGTGAGTTCCCGGACGGAATCCGTGGGGGGTGAAAATGGACAGGGGGTGGCTGTTGTTGTCGGCGAAACGAACGGACATCAAGCTTTGGATACTGATACCGACGAGGAGGAATTGATGACCGACAGCGCTTTAGATTACCAAGTTTTGGGGAATTTGAGGGAATATGACGACGAGGACGATCCGTTTGTGGATCTGTTGATCGCGACGTATTTACAGGAAGCGCCCCAGCATATCGACGGAATCCGCAATGCGATCGCCGCCCGGGATGCGAAGGGGTTGAAGGAGTCGGCCCACACCCTCAAGTCCAGCAGTGCCCAGTTGGGGGCGCTCCGGTTTTCGGAACTGTGCAAGGAACTCGAATATATGGGCCGCGCCGGTATGGAAAATGACGATAAAATTGCGGAGTGTTTTGTCGCTGGAACGGCTGCGGAGCGGTTCGCGGCAGCGGAGGCGGAATGGGGGCGGGTGGAAGCGTCTTTGAAGGCGGAGATCCAAAAGTAATTGGAGGGTAAAACCGGCTTTCTAGAAGGGTTTTGGTTTCCCCATCGAAAGATGGTGTCTCTCAAGCTGATGAGGTGCAGTTGAGGGTTAAAACTCCCCCTTTTGAAGGGATATAAAGAGAAATTGGGGATGACTCAACTGGAGCGATCGCCCTCCGCGAGAGAATGGGAATAACCGTCTTCTGAGGGCGTTTTAATTTTGGGAATATTGGGTTTAGACCAGGGATTCAAGATATCTTCGACCAACAATTCCCGCAGCCAAACCTGTAGGATGACCACCAAAGGCAGAGCCAAAAATAATCCCAATGCGCCGAAAAATAGGGCGAATGTGATCTGAGATAAAAGCGTCACAGCCGGGAGTAGAGACACCTGCCGCTTCATCACCAGGGGGGTGAGAATGTTGCTTTCCATCTGTTGGATGGCGATATATAAAACGATGACAGAAACCGATTTCCAGGGGGAATCCAGCAGCGCCAAAATCGCCGGGGGAATGACGCTGATCGTCGGGCCTAAATTGGGAATCAAGGTCAGGACGGCTGCCAAAAGTGCGTTCACCAACGCCAGTCTGACCCCCAAAATCCACAGTCCCAGTCCGCTCATGATGCCGATGACGACCATGTTAAATAATATCCCGAGTACGCAGCCGACGACGCTCTCTTCGCACTGGTCGAGAATGGCATCGACCCGACGGCGATAAAAGGAGGGAAAAAGCAAAATAAAAGCCTGCCGGTAAGGTTTGGGATTGCTCAACAGCATGATGGTGATAGCGATGACGAGCAAGGTTTGCAGGAGGGTTTCGACCGAACTGGAAAAGAAGGTGAAGAAACTGCCGATCCAGCGGTCGTAAGAAGAAGCCAACTGCTGGATGACATCTTCGATGTTATTCATGTCGCCCAACATTCGAGAGGGGAGCCAAGTTTGCAGTTGCGTGTACCACTGTTTCAGTTGTTCCAAACCTTGGGGAATGCGGTCTGTCAACTCTTGCCACTGCTGTACAATGACCGGAACCGTCAGCGCCAAAAATCCCAAAATTATCATTAATATCGACCCCACGGAAATAGCGACGGCGATCGCCCGGTTGACACCGGATTTCTGCAATCTCCTGACGATCCGGTTGATGGCGATCGCCAAAATCACCGCCGTAAATGCCAGCAAAATAATGTGGCTGATTTTCCAGACAATATACAATGAAACGAGAAATGAAATAATTCCGATCCACTTGCCGATAGTCACAGTTTCCCCCGGGGATATCGAAAAAAATTGGGTTTTGATACGTTTCGTTACAACCTAGTTCCGGCCGGGAAAAACTGACATCTAGCCGGCGATAGAATTATTTTGAAATTCGGTCGGAAATTTTTAATCTACGACTCTGGGTAGAGGATCGGAGAACGAAAATTTGGTATTTTACCTAGAAGCAGGTCGATCGGACGGGAAGCGCGATCGGTCAAGTTCAGTTGTTCTGAGGAGTGATGTGAGTAAAAATTCTAACGAACCGCGACTCGGCACGACCGCAATTCTTTACATTTTTGGAATTGCCCTCGTTATCGTTGCCATCATCATCACGCTGAAGGGCCTGGGAATATTAGATGCCATTCCGAGATATATTATCTGGGCGTTGATCTTGCTGTCCATCGGACTCGGCCTTCTCTCCGCGATCGGCAGCAAAACCGGCGATTAGGAACGGGTTCGGACTCAAATCCTTCGTTCGACAGATGAAAATCATCGATCTATAATTATAAACTTAAACTATTGCTGCCCTTGAATTTGTGAGGAGAACCCCTTACTGATGAGTATGAACTTAATTTTAGGTGATGTGGCGACCAACGCCCCCCACTTTCCAGTTTCTGCAACGCTGGTGTTGATTTTTGGATTTATTGCGGCTGTCTCCATCGGTTCGATCGCCTGGTACAACTCCAAGCGGCCCGTCGGTTGGAAAGATAAAGAGCGTCCCAATATCGTCCCCGACATCAACAAATAGGGTGAAGGGCGAAAGGTTGACTGCTTTTAAATCCCAGATTTTTCGTCAACCCAGAATAACTCTAAGATACAATAGGAGATAAAAAATTATGGCCAAACAAAACAAGGAAAACAAAGCCAAAGCCGGTGCCAATTACGATCGCGAATTGATCACAGCGGAAACCGCTGCCCGCATGGAACGGGAAGGGGAAAACTTCAAAAAGACCCCCGATTCGGAAGAGGGAACCATGAACACGACGGCAGGCTACCGCGTCAGCCGGGAAGGACTCCTCGATAACTTCGCGATCGAGCCAGAAATGTACATCGAAGAACCGGGGGATTTGCGGGAAGACCAGCAGGCGAATCAAGCCGATCGCGCCGAAACCCTTCAAGAAGTCAATGAAACCGACGAAGAAGGGAAATTGACGATGGATAAAGATGAACGGGGCAAAGGAACCGGCATCATCTAGATTCCCCCCGACAACTGAATCGACCACCACATCAGGAAAAAGGCGGTTTGAGATGGGCGAGATTTTTCTCCCTTCTCTCTCCATCCTTTGACCTGATTTTTTTTACATGGAGAAGAAACCCGGTTTCTAGGTGCGGTGAATGGGGCAAATCGGGCAACCCGGTTGCCCCCACATTTTCAGGGACCGATCACTCTATCTTTAGACTGAAGAAGGCCGGAGCCATTCCCCTTAAAATCGGATCGGAGATTCCCGCTCCGAGCATTGCAGGCGCGAACCCAGGCAGAGATTCAAAATATGGCAGAAGCAAACGGTAACGGCAATAAAAATCGAGATGCGATCGCGGCGAGTTCGCAGACGGTAGAAGAGGTATTGAAAAATTGGGAGGTGGAACGGGAACGGGGACTCGACACCTCGACCGTCGAAGGGCGGCGGCAAGAATACGGCCCCAACCGCCTCAAAAAAGCCAAGACCCGGGGCGCGTGGTCAATTTTGATTGATCAGTTCAAAAGCCCCATCATCGGGCTGCTGGCCGTTGCAGCCGCCCTTTCCTTTGCCTTTCAGGAGTGGGTGGAAGGCGTCGCCATCATCATCGCCATTTTGCTCAACACCGTCATCGGCTTCTTCACCGAAATCAAGGCGGTGCAATCAATGGAATCCCTGCAGCAACTCAGCCAGAGCAAAGCCACGGTGAGGCGGGAGGGGCAAGTGCTCGAAATCCCCGCCGACGATATCGTTCCGGGGGATATCGTCGTCCTCGACAGCGGCGATTTAATTCCGGCGGACGTGCGGTTGATCGAAGCCAACAAACTGCAGGTGGACGAGTCGGCCATGACGGGGGAATCCGTCCCCGTCACGAAAACGACGGACCCCCTCGAAGGCGACCTGGCCCTAGCCGATCGCATCAACATGGGCTTCAAAGGAACCGCCCTCACCCGCGGCGGGGGAGAAGCGGTGGTAGTCGCCACCGGGATGAATACGGAACTCGGCCACATTTCCGCCCTGGCGACGGAAGCGGAAGAGGAAGTCACCCCCCTAGAAAAGCGGCTCGACAAGTTGGGTCAAAATCTGATCTGGGTGACCCTGGCGATCGTCGTGGTGGTGGCGATCGCGGGAATTATCGGCGGGAAAGAGCTATTTTTGATGATCGAAACCGCGATCGCCCTGGCGGTGGCCGCCGTCCCGGAAGGCCTGCCCATCGTGGCGACGGTAGCCCTGGCGCGGGGGATGTGGCGGATGGCCAAGCGCAACGCCCTGATCGAGAAGCTCTCGGCGGTGGAAACCCTGGGGGCCACCAACATCATCTGCACCGACAAGACCGGGACCCTGACCGAAAACCGGATGACTCTCACCCAGATCGCCCTGGAGGACGACATGGTAAACGTAAAGGGGGAAGCCCTGGAACTAGAGGGAGAATTCGAGCGGGACGGGGAGGCGATCGACCCCCAGAAGGAAGACCGGTTGCGGCGGGTGCTGGAAGTGGGGGTATTGTGCAATAACGCCGCCCTCCCCGACTCCGAATCCAACGACGAGGATGACTTTATCGGCGACCCGATGGAGGTGGCCCTGCTGGTAGCGGGGGCGAAGGCGGGAATCCGCCGATCGCAATTGTTGGAAAAAACCCCGGAAGCCCGGGAGGTTGCCTTCGACTCGGACAGCAAAATGATGGCGACGTTCCACGAAACGGACGGCGGCTACCGGGTGGCGGTGAAGGGGGCGCCGGAGTCAGTCCTGGAGGTCTGCGACGAGCGCCTCACCTCGGAAGGGTCGCAGCCGATGGAAAAAGAACAGCGGGACGCCTGGAACGACCGCTGTCGCCAGTTGGCGGAAAAGGGGCTGAGAATTTTGGCGATCGCATCTAAAACCGTTGATTCCGAACAGGCCCAACCCTACGAAGGCTTGACATTATTGGGGGTTTTGGGATTGCTAGACCCCCCCCGGGAAGACGCCAAATCTGCCCTCAAAAACTGCCACGACGCCGGAATCCGGGTCATCATGGTGACGGGGGACCAGCCCGTGACAGCCCGCAATATCGGTCTAGCCGTGGGGGTGACGACGGAACAGGAAGCCGAAGCCAAACTGGGGAAGGAACTGCGGGCGATCGAACATTTGAGCGAACAAGAGCGAGAACAGTTGCGGCAGGTTCCCATTTTCGCCCGGGTCAGCCCGGAACAAAAGTTAAACCTGATCGAACTCCACCAGTCCGACGGATCGGTGGTGGCGATGACGGGGGACGGGGTGAACGACGCCCCCGCCCTTAAAAAAGCCGATATCGGCGTGGCGATGGGGAAACGGGGAACCCAGGTCGCCCAGGAAGCCGCGGACATGGTGTTGCAGGACGATGCCTTTTCCAGCATCATCGCCGCGATCGAACAGGGGCGGGCGATTTTCGGCAATATCCGCAAATTCACGATCTATTTACTCTCGGGAAATATGGGCGAAATCATCGCCGTCGCCGCTGCCGCCCTGGTGAACGCCCCCCTCCCCCTGCTGCCCCTGCAAATCCTCTTCCTCAACGCCATCAACGATGTCTTCCCGGCCCTGGCCTTGGGTGTCGGCGAGGGCAGCCCGGAACTGATGAAACATCCCCCCCGGGACAGCAGCGAACCTATTCTGGCCCGCCGCCACTGGATCGCGATCGCACTTTACGGGTTACTCATCGCCACCGTCGTCCTCGGCGTTTTCGCCCTCTGCCTCACCCGTCTGGGGATGGAAAGCGATCGCGCCATCACCATTTCCTTTCTCACCCTTGCCTTCGGACGCCTGTGGCACGTCTTCAACATGAGGGCCTCGGATTCGGGTCTGTTTCGCAACGAAGTCACCCAAAATCCTTACATTTGGGGGGCGCTGGTCATTTGCACGGCATTACTGCTGTCGGGCGTTTACGTCCCCCTACTAGCCGGCGTCCTCAAATTGCTCAAGCCCACCTTGACCCAATGGGGCCTAATTCTGGGCATGAGTTTCGTCCCCCTCGTCGTCGGACAGATCGCCAAGTTGATACTGGGAAGTCGGAATTGATACTCTGCGGGTTAAAACCACGCAGATTCTTAAGTAATCCAAAGCTGGAT
>JBNGCR010000010.1:0-58758 GCA_050045915.1 Limnospira sp. | reverse complement strand
GCTACCTGAAGGGGAGGGCACGAAGCCCCCGTGCTTCAGCCGGGGGTGCTGACAATATCGATCGCCTCCGGGACCGTTTCCAAACAAGGATAGCAGGGCAAGCCGTCAATTTCCGCCACAACCGGATTCACGGGATAGACGCGATACCCTTTCTGTTTCAAGAATTGGGCGATTTGATAGCTGGTGCGGTGGGGTTTGTCCGAGTGGCCCACCACCGCGATCGCCCGGGACTGCCCGAGCACCGCCGCCATCGCCTTGTCATCTACGTTGAGATCGACCATAATTCACAAATACCCCATCACCTGCGACCCACATAAAAAATCAGAAATCTGCGTCATCTGCGAAATCTGCGGACTGAATTCAACAGTTGTCAGAATTAAAAAACCAGAGTATCTTGGCAAAGGTCTAATTTCAAGCCCGGGAGCCGACAGCCTTGAATTCCTCACCTGAGCGCGATCGCACATCACCCGACGCCACAGATTTGGATGGATGGTCTTTGGACGGGCGAGATCCGGAATTTATTCGTTCCCTCCAGCCCGTCCTGGGGTGGTTTTACGACAATTACTTTCACGTCCAAACGGACGGGTGGGAGAACGTCCCCGACTCCGGGCGGATGTTGATCGTCGGTTCCCACAACGGCGGACTAGCCGCGCCGGATATGCATATGTGTATGTACGACTGGGTGCGCCGCTACGGGAGCGATCGCCCCATCTACGGCCTGATGCACCCCACCATTTGGAAAATATCCGCTTCCGTTGCCCACCCGGCGGTCAAGTGCGGAGCCATTCAAGCCCACCCCCGGATCGCGATCGCAGCCTTGGAGCGGGATTTCCCGGTTCTGGTGTACCCCGGCGGTCCCCAGGACGTCTTCCGCCCCCATGTGATGAGAAATCAGATTTGCTTTGCCGGACGGCGGGGATTTATCAAACTCGCCCTGCGGACTCACTCCCCCATCCTGCCCGTGATTTCCTGCGGTGCCCACGACACCCTGATCGTACTCACCAACTGTTACGACCGGGTGAAGTTGCTGCACGACTGGGGAATGCCCTGGCTGCTCGACCTCGATCCCCAGGTGTTTCCGATTTATTTGGGACTGCCTTGGGGAGTGAGTCTCGGCCCCCTACCCAACTTTCCCCTGCCGGCAGCCATCCGCACCCGCATCTGTCCCCCCATCCGGTTCGACCGCTACGGCCGCGACGCCGCCCGCGATCACGATTACGTCGAGTCCTGTTACCGACAGGTCAAAACCCAGATGCAGCAAGCCCTCGATCGCCTCGTCGCCACCGCCGAGCTGTCTTCTAATTAAAAAAAATCGCTCTAACCTCTATCTCCGGGAAGATTGAAAACGTTAAATCTTTATTAAATTTCGGAGCCAGTCCGGGCAAGAAAGAAGCCAATAAAACTTTACAATTGCAGCCGAAATGGCGGTACAAAAGGCTTTTAGCCCCACTGAAATTGCCCGGAAGCCGAGTTTTCACCCCGGGGATCAACGGCTTACCCCCCGGGATAGATTGCAACTCTCATCGAATCCTGACATAATTGTTGGGATGGGAACGCTCACAATAGAGATCCTGTTCTTGACAACCACCATCGGTGATATTTTTCCTCCTAATGTTGCAAAACATTAAGTTATTGCGACAGCCCTAGTGGGGTAAATTGCACCGAACTAACATCGTTAAAAAAAAGAATTTAAAATGTCTACCAAACAAATCATTCGCTGCCCCAACTGCGGTTCTCTTGCCGAACGGTGTTATGAAAAGCGACTCGTCCACACCCAATGTCACACCTGCGATTATCTCATGGTGACTTGCTCCCACACCGGCAAAGTCGTCGAAGCCTACGCCCCCGGCATTTATGCCCGCGAATTAATTAATCATTAATCATTAATCATTAATAATTTGCGATTGGCAATTGGCAATTGGCAACCGACAATTGAACGTTATTAATGGTCAGTTATAGCAACGAGCGTTCGCGTGGTTACAGTTGAAATGGGGTCAGAAATCTTCAAACCCTTATAGAAAAGCAGTTTGAGTTCCCTAATACCGACTGCCGACTGCCGAGGGCCGCGCGCAGCGCTATATTACCGACCCCTTCAAAAACGAATCGGGAAATTCAATTGTTAATTGTTAATTGTTAATTATTTTTCCGGCTTTGACGTTGAGGATTTGACTGTGTTGCAACCACTGGGGATCGAAGGAGCCCAGGTGGGTGGTGGTGATCAGGGTTTGAAATCGTTCTTGGATGGCTTCGAGGAGTTGGTTTTGGCGGTTGGGGTCCAGTTCGGCCAAAACGTCATCCAACAGCAACAGCGGAGGTTCGCCGACGACGGCTTCGATGAGTTCCAGTTCCGCCAACTTGAGGGCCAAAACCAACGTCCGCTGCTGGCCCGCCGAGCCGTATTGGCGGGCCGGGGTTTCGTTGATGGTAAACGCCACATCGTCCCGGTGGGGGCCGACGAGGGTGATCCCCTGGTGCCGTTCGGCGATCGCGCGATCGGCGATTTTTTTCAGAAACTCCTGCCGCACCCGTTCGGGTTGCCAGCGGGAAAATTCAGGGTCCGGAATATCCCGGGAGCAAATATTGGGACAATAAGTAATATCCAGGGTTTCCGTGCTGCCGCTGATGGCGTGGTGCCACTTCCGAGCCAGGGGGACGAGCCGTTCCAAGACGCGATCGCGCCGCCGCACCACCCGGGAGCCCGTCACCGCCAGTTGAGCGTCCCAAACCGCCAACTCTTCCGGGGGCCTTTCCCCGCCCCGTCCCCGCTTCAACAGGGCGTTCCGCTGCTTCAACACCTGATGGTACTGCTGGAGGATGTAAGCGTAGACGGGTTCGAGCTGGATCAGGAGGCGATCGAGCCAATTTCGGCGCTCCTGGGGTCCGCCGCGCACCAATTCCAGATCGAGGCTCGAAAACTGCACCACGTTCAGGATGCTGAGGAAGTCCAGTTGCCGTCTCAGGGTTTGGCCGTTGAGGGCCACCGTCCGGCGACCCCGACTCCGCAGGGTGAGGGAGAGGTCAAACTTTCCGCTGTCCCGAGCCAGAATTGCCGCCACCTGGGCGATCGCGCCGTCGTCCGAAATCAGGTCGCGATCGCGGCTCACCCGGTGACTTTTGAGGGTGGAGAGCAATTCCACCGCTTCGAGCAGATTTGATTTTCCTTGAGCGTTATCGCCGACTAAAATGGTTTTGGGAGCATCGAACGCCACGTCTTGAGCTTCGTAGTTGCGAAACTGCCGGAGATGTAGCGTTTTCAGATACATAGGGAAAGACGAAAAAAAGACCCGACCCCCCATTGTGTCATAAATCAGGGTGTGCGGAGAATTGATAATTGACAATTGACAATTGACAATTGGGGCCGTGAGCGATCGCATATTGACACGGTGTAGCAACAGACCGAGAACAGCCCTATCCATTGCCTTCTGTAGCTCTCGATTCCCGATTCTCCCCCCGGCTCGGGGAGGCTCCCGGCTCCGCCACTCCAACCGCCGAGTCCAGAAAAACTGTGCCGTGCTATCTTAGGGGTGACGTTCTGCCGGGACTGGAAGTATGGAAATTTTTGACATCACTGTTGAGGTTTCCGCCCGCCCAAACCCACCTTAAAAATAACCCGATCCGGCGATCGATGCCCGAGTCCTTTCATCGTTCGGCAACAGTCCCCAAAATCATCTCGCGGAGTTGACGCCAAACAGCGGAAGACTAGAGATCTAATCATTTTCGGCAAGCTACATGAGAACGTGCCATATTTAATCCACAACCCCGACCAATCTAATTCAATTACCTACGAATTGAAGCGCGGTATCAATACCATCGGGCGCAGTCGAGATAATAGTATCTGTATTACGGACGTGAGTTTGTCACGACAACACGCCACGATCGAAGTGAGAGGAAACCAAATAACGATTACCGATCGCAACAGCAGCAACCACACCTTCGTCAACGATACCCAAATCCACCGTTCCGAGTTGCAGGATGGAGACATCATCCGCTGCGGGAGAGTGGTGTTTAAATTTATAGCTTCCCCCATCACCGCCTCCACCAATATCTCCGCTGCCAAGCATTCTCCCGCCGCCGTCGTCACCCAATTTTCTCCCCAGTCAGATATTATCGAAATGCAGGAGTTGCTCGAACCGGATCGGGCGCACCACTCCGTCCTCAACCTCCGGCAAGAAGACATCCACCTGCGGGCGGTAGACAAACTCAAAATTTTGCTGGATGTCAGCAAACAATTATCCTCCCCGGAAACAACCGATAAACTCCTCGATAAAATTCTGGATTTGCTGTTTAAAATTATGAGCGTCGATCGCGCTGCAATTTTATTGGTCAATCCCCAGGATGAAACCCTCGAAGAAAAAGCCGTCCGCTATCGCTCGGACGTTTTAGCTGACGAACATTTTTACAGCAAGCGGATTACCAACACCGTGTTGAAATCGGGCGACGCCATCCTCACCTCCGATGCCCACGTCGATGAGCGGTTTCAGGATTCCGAGTCCATCCTCTGCCAAGCCATCCACGCCTCCATGTGCGTCCCCCTCAAACCCCGGGAAAAAGTGATCGGGGTTTTGTATGTGGATAATTTGTCGATGTCCGACGTTTATTCTAATGAAGATGTGGAATTTTTGAGCACGTTAGCTGCCCAAGCCGCGATCGCGATCGACAATGCCGAATTGCGCCACAAAATGCAAGAAGAAGCGGTGATGCGGGACAAGCTAGAACGGTTTTTCGCCCCTGCCGTGAGCCGGAAACTGCGGGAAGTCGGGCGGCTCGAAATTATCGAGGCGGAAGTAACAGCTTTATTTTCTGACATCACCCACTTTACCCAAATGTCCTCCCGCCTGGAACCTCGCCAGGTGATTTCCATGCTCAACGAATACTTCAGAGTCATGGTGGAAGATATCGTTTTTCCCTACGAAGGAACCTTGGAAAAATACATCGGAGATGCGTTAGTCGCCGTTTGGGGGGCCCCCTACGCCCGCAATGATGATGTCGATCGCGCCGTCCGCGCCGCCATCGATATGCAGTGGGCTGTCCGCCGCATGAACCAGCGCTGGATGATGGACTATTCGGAACCGCTGCAAATTCATATCGGTTTAAATACCGGACAGGTGGCGGCGGGAAATATCGGTTCCGACACCCTGATTCAATACGCCCACATCGGCGACACCATGAACGTCGCCAGCCGCATTTGCAGCGCCGCCAAAGCGGAAGAAATTATGATTTCCCAAAGTACCTACGACAAATTGAGCGATCGCAGTTTGCCCCTGGAAAAACTGCCCCCCGTCCGGGTGAAAGGAAAAGACAAACCCCTGCAACTTTACCGCCTGCACTGGGAGGAAGTACACACGACGAAATTAACAATTAATAATTAATAATTAATAATTGATAATTGGCAATTATTTATTGTCTTTCTCCGCCCCTCCGCCCCTCCGCCTCTCTACCTCCTCTGCCTCCTCTGCCTCCTCTGCCTCCTCTGCCCCTCCGCCCCTCCGCCCCTCCGCCCCCCGATCGCGACCGGGATGAGGTTCCCCCATATCTGGGGGGCAGGTGCAAAATTTTTTCGCACAAACGGCACATCTGGCGTTATCTTGGTAAACCCCGTGTTGATGGAGACGCCGTGAATCACCTGATCGAATGGAACGCGAGCTGCGTTGACGAACAGCTCACCCGACTGAATGTCATCCCCCTGGAGGGCGATCGCCCCCTGGATTATCTGCTGTACGCCGATACCCTCCCCCGCCGCAATGACGGCCGGGTGTGCGATCGCGTCCTCAACCGCTACAGCCACCTCACCCGGGGGGGTTGGTGGTGTTCCGGGGTGAATATTTTGACCGGACACGAAGACCTCTGGGGTTGCTTCAAACCCGCAGATCCCCGCATCAGTCGCGATCGCAACAAACCGATCAAATACGAACATCCGCCCCAAACCCCCACCGGAATTTTCGCCCTGCGGGTGTCCGAGGACATTTGGAGAGCGATCGCGGGCCGCCACGGGTTAAGTCTTTCCCCGGAAGACATTCAAACCGATCGCCCGGATTTGGGGTTTTGGGAGTGGGTTCTCAACCATCCCGAAGTCCCCCTGTGCGTCACCGAAGGGGCGAAAAAAGCCGGGTCCCTGCTGAGTGCCGGGTACGCCGCGATCGCCCTGGCCGGCATCCACGGCGGCTATCGCGTTCCCCGAGACAGGTGGGGAAACCGCACCGGCAAATCCCGTTTGATTCCCGAATTGCAGAAATTGGCGGTTCCCGGACGGGAAATGTGCATTATCTTCGATCGCGATACCAAACCCGCCAGCGTCAAAGCCGTCGATGGGGCGATCGCTCAGATGGGCCACCTCCTGGACCGGGCCGGATGTGCCGTCAAGGTGGCGACCTGGGACCCCCGTTTGGGCAAGGGGGTGGACGACCTGATCGCCAACTGCGGGGTATCGGCTTTAGAACAAGCCTACAAAAGCGCCCTCCCCCGGTCAAACTGGCGGGCGATGTCCTATTCCCGCCTCACCCACCCCGCCGATATCCATATCGAAAGCCGCTATCTCCCCGATGACCTGACGATTCCCGAAACCGCCCAACTGGTCGGCATCAAATCCCCCAAGGGGACGGGAAAAACTCGTTTATTGGAGGCGATCGTCAGACGGGCCCGCGATCGCGGTCAACGGGTGCTGGTGGTGGGCCACCGCGTCCGGTTGGTGGAATCCCTGTGTCGGCGGTTCGGTTTAACTTACATGAAATCGGAAGTCGGAACGGTGATTTCTCCCGGCGAGGGATATGGGTTGTGCATCGACTCCCTCCACCCCGGATCGGCGGTCCGCTTCCACCCCGATCGCTGGTCCGACGCTTTGGTGATTTTCGACGAAGTGGAACAGGTGTTTTGGCACGGGTTGAACTCCGAAACCTGCCAGAAATCGCGGGTGGCGATCCTGCGATCGCTCAAAACCCTGATTCAAAATGTACTGGGGGGTACGGGCCAGGTGGTGATCGCCGACGCCGACCTCAGCGATACCGCGATCGACTATATCAAAGCACTGTCGGGGGTTCCCCTAGGGCCATTTATTATCGAAAATCACTGGAAACCCGAAACAGACGACGCCTGGACAGTCCACCACTACGAAGGTCACACCCCCAAACAACTGGTGAAGAACCTGGAACGCCACATCGCCGCCGGGGGGCGCCCGTTCGTCTGCCTGTCCGCCCAAAAGTTGGCGAGTCAGTGGGGGACCCGTACCTTGGAAACCTATTTGAACGCCCAATTCCCCGACGCCAAAATCCTCCGCATCGACTCGGAATCCCTGGCCGACCCCACCCATCCCGCCCAGGATTGCATGGATCGCCCCGATGAGGTTTTGGGAAATTACGATATCGTTTTGGCTTCCCCCTGCATCGAAACGGGGGTCAGCATCGACCTGCGGGGACATTTTACCTCAGTCTGGGGCATAGCCCAGGGCATTCAGGCGGAAAACTCCGTCCGTCAAGCCTTGGGGCGGGTGCGGGAAAATCTGCCCCGTCACCTGTGGGTAGCCTCCCACGGGTTCAATCAAGTGGGAAATGGGGCGCTGTCCATCGCCTCCCTGCTGGCCTGCGGAAATCGCCTGACGCGGTTGAATGTGCGTCTGTTGCAGCAGTCGGATTTTGACGGTTTGGACGATTTGGAGATGGGGTTTCAGGCCGAGTCCCTGCTGTGTTGGGGAAAAATGGCGGTGCGGTTCAATGCGGGGATGATCCGCTACCGGGAGTCCGTGTTGGCGGGGTTGGCCGCGGAGGGCCATCGATTGGTGGCCGTGTCTCCCACGGGGGAGGAGAGGTCGGAGGGGGCGGCGAAACCGACTTTGGGGGAACTGATCGCGGCGGTGCGCGATCGCAACTACCGGGCGGATTGTTGGGCGATCGCGTTGGCGAGGGATATCGGCGATCGCGAATATCAGCTTTTGCAAATGCAGATGGTGAAAACCCCGGCCCAACGGCGGGAATTGCGGAAATATGAGTTGAGGTGGCGCTACGGCGTTTCGGTGACGGCGGATCTGGTGATGAAAGATGACCGGGGCTGGTACGATGAGTTGCGACTGCACTATTTTCTCACCGTCGGACGCCCGTTTTTGGCGGGTCGGGATGCCGCGATCGCCCGCGAGTTGTTGGACCGGGGCGGGGGGGGGCTGTTCGGCCCGGATTTTAACCGATCGCAGTTGGGGGCGATCGTGGGAACGATGGAGTTGTTGGGCATTCCGGCCCTGTTGCAGGATGAAAATCGGGAGTTGAAGAATATCGATCAGGACTTACAGAAGATGGCGGCGACGGCATTGGGCGATCGCGCCGGAATTAAGTCGATTACGGGGATCGGGTTGGCGGCGCGATCGACCCCGATCGTGGTTTTGCGGCGTTTTCTGGACAAAATTGGCTACCGGTTGAAGTGCGATCGTCTGGAAACTTACCGGAAAAAGCGATATCGCGTTTACCATCTGGTTCCTCCGGAGGACGGCCGGGAGGAGGTCTTTCAGCAGTGGTTGAAGTGGGAAGGGCAGTGTCCGGGGCGAGTTCCGGAACCATTAACCATTAATCATTAATCATTAATCATTATTTCGGATCTTTTGGACGGAAGGTTGACCTTGTACTCTCGTCCGGGTGGGGAAAAATGCTAGAATATGGGATGGATGTGCGATTTGAAGCGGGGAACGGAAGGCGATGAGGGGAAATCTGCTCCCAATACTTCGACCACTGCCAACCATCTATGACTAACCAAAAGGTGAACATCTGCCATGAACCCTCGATACTATTCGGTATCGAAAACAGATTGATTACGGTGCTGCTCGAATGAGTAAGTGGAAAAGTGGAAGATTGCTATCTCTGAATGGTTAAAGCCCATTGGACTCCGACTCAAGCCGGAAAAGACGAGAATCTGTCACACACTTCGAGAAATTGAAGTAAATGCAGAAAAAATCCAACCCGGTTTCGACTTCCTGGGGTTCAATATCAGGCAATATCCAAGAGGAAAACACACTTCCGGAAAAAGTGGAATTCCTAAGAATAAACTTTTAGGATTCAAAACCCACATCAAGCCGGACAAAATGGTAACATCTCTCTCGACCCCTAATTTTTAATCTCAATTAATTGTCGCTCTGCATTCTCTCCAACTCATCCCATGCAACTGATTGTCAGATCGAGAGTCATTGCTGCTCTAAGTCTTTTTTTGTCGGGCGGCCTCGCCGGTTGCTTTCCGACTCAATCCTCGACCTCAAACGCCCCGTCTGAAACCCGAAATCCAGAAAGTCCGATGTCAGTTCGCCGAGCCTCCGCCACCCTTCGGGGCACCTCCGCTAGACCGGGCGATCGCACTTTTTCCGATCGCGGCTCTGATGCCTCACTGGATTCCCCCCAAGAACTCGCCTTTCAAGAACGGGGATTGGCGATCCGCAAAAAATTGGCGGCGACCGATCTGGCCGAAAAAGATGCCTGGTGGCGGCGGATCGAACTCGGCGACCCCCACAAATATTTGCTGCCCATTATCCTCGCCCGCCTCAGCCTGCCCGAACAATACGATCGCCAGGACACTTGGGATATCCTGTTAAAAATGGATGCGGACAAGCCGGATTTATATCACTTTCGGGCGCCGTTGGATGTCCGCATTTTTTTCACCTTTCGGAATGCCATGCCCCGGTCAGTCCGGCAATCGTACCGCTCCCAGTTGGAAAGGCCCCGAGTCCTGGAATGGGACGAAGGGGGAACCGAAAATCATATGTTCATGCAGCGAGCCGCCGGGTTGGCTTTGATGGACGGCAGCGGGTTTCCCGTGGGCTATCCGGCGACGGCGGCGACCAACGAAGCTTGGCTGCGATCGGAGTTGAATAAATTCCTCTCCATCGGGCAGGGGGAATTTCACTCCTCCATTTACTACGGCTACAGCATCAGCGGCTTGCTCACCCTCTACGACTTCGCCCAAAATTCCGAACTTCGGGAATTAGCCGCGGCCCTGCTGGACTGGTACGCCGTTAACATGGCTCTGCGGCTGAGTTGGGGGACGGCCGGGGGCGCGGAAAGCCGGGGATTCGATCGCGCCACCTGGGACAGCGGCCTGACCGCCGTGGCTTGGCAGTGGTGGGGAGACGGCCCAGAACCGGCGACCGAAATGGGGAACAACCACGCTTGGCTGGCCCTCTCCGCCGCCCTGAGTTCCTACCGCCCCCCCGAACACCTCAGAGCGATCGCCCGCAAGGAAATTCCCCTCCCCTTCGAGGCGAGGGCCTCTCACCCCGCTTACTACAGCTACAGCGCCGACAACCACCTCTGGGAAACCTTCTACATCACCGAAGACTACAGCCTCGGCACCCTGATCGAACCGGCCCGCACCTACCAGGTGGAGGGGACGATCCGCGCCCAGTACGCCACCTACAAACTCGTCGCCCGGGACCCGGCGGGCAAAAATAACGCCGTCGTCAGTTTGGGTGGCACCTACCACGGCCCGGACGCCACAGGCCGCAGCCCCGGCGATCAGTCCGTCCAGAAGCGCGGCGCGGTCATCTTTCAACTGATCCTCAACTCCAAAGACCTCGATGCCGGCGTTCCCCCCCGCACCCATTTGGTTTTACCCGATCGCTACGGCACCCCCGAACGCCACGGGGATTGGTATATTTGGAAAGTCGAAAATATCTGGCTCGTCGCCCGCCCCTTCGGCGATCGCGTCGAATTGCAGACCCCCGTTTCCGACAAATACAAAGATTACCAAGCCCTGGTCGCCCACGGGGTCAAAACCGCCTGGATTACCGACGTCGCCAGACTCGACGACTATCCCACCCTGGCGGACTTGAAACCGGCACTGGAGCGGACGAAAATTGACGATGGGGGCTGGGATACCGGAGGGACGTTGAAGTATCGCAGTTTGGCCGGCGATCGCATCGCCATGACCTACAAACTCGACGGGGCGATCGGGGACGCCACCATCAACGGCGAACGCCGCAGCCTCGGCGACTGGCCGGTTCTGGAGAGCCCCTATATCAATTTGGCGGTCTATGATGGCATCCTGAAGGTCAACAACCCCCTCATCGGTGCTTGGCAGTTGCAAACCACCCTGCGGGGACCCGAGTGGACCGTCTCGAACCCCGTCGCCCGATGAAGGTTTTAGAAGTCAAAAGTCAAAAGTCAAAAATTATCAATTATTTCAGATGAACCCCTCCGAACCCCCAGACCGCGATCGCCGGATGATGCGGCACTGTCTGGACCTGGCCCGCTGCGGCCTGGGCAAAACCGCCCCCAATCCCCTGGTGGGCTGCGTCATTGTCAATAAAGGGGAAATCGTCGGCGAGGGATTTCACCCCGGCGCCGGACAACCCCACGCCGAAGTCTTCGCCCTCCGGGAGGCGGGAGAACGGGCCCGGGGTGCGACGGTTTACGTCAACCTGGAACCCTGCAACCATTACGGGCGCACTCCCCCCTGTACGGAGGCCCTGATCGGGGCGGGAGTCGCCAAGGTGGTGGCGGGGATGGTCGATCCCAATCCCCTGGTGGCCGGACGGGGCATCGAACGGTTGCGGGGGGCGGGTATCGAAGTGGTGGCGGGGGTGGAAGAGGAGGCCTGCACCCGACTCAACGAGGCCTTCATCCACCGGATTCTGCACCGCGAGTCCTTCGGCATCCTCAAATACGCCATGACCTTGGACGGCAAAATCGCGACCGACACGGGGCACAGCGCTTGGGTGACGGGACCGGACGCCCGCCGGGAAGTGCACCGCCTGCGGGTTGCCTGTGATGCGGTGGTGGTGGGGGGAAATACGGTGCGGCGGGATAATCCTCATTTAACTACCCACGGCCAGGGGGAACCGAATCCCCTGCGGGCGGTGATGAGTCGGACTTTGGATTTGCCGTGGGAGGCGCGGCTGTGGGACACTTCGGAGGCCCCGACGGTGGTGTTTGCGGAGGCGGGGTGCCGTCCGGATTTTCGGGCGCACTTGGAGAAACAGGGGGTAGAGGTGGTGGAGTTTTCGCCGCTCACCCCCGCCCAAGTTATGGCATATTTCTATGAGCGTCAATTTTTGTCGGTCTTGTGGGAATGCGGGGGGCGGTTGGCCGCCGAAGCGATCGCCCGGGGCGCGGTTCACAAAATTTGGGCGTTTATTGCCCCTAAAATTATTGGTGGACGGACGGCACCTTCCCCCGTCGGGGATTTGGGCCTGACCCGGATGACCGAGGCCCTGCCTCTGGAACGGGTGACGCTGCGATCGCTCGGCCCGGATTACCTGATCGAGGGCTATTTGGGCGATCGCGGCGGCTCGAACATCGACCTTGAGAGGCCATGAACGAGGTTATTATTTTTAGCTTGATGGTCAGCAGCCTCGGCTTGGAAGCCGTTCTGGCGGGAAGCTGGATCTGCGCCACGCAAGCCGAAGTGGAACGAGAACAGGAAGAGGAGGAGGACATTTTGACCCGCTACGATTCGGAAAATCCCCAGACGACAACCGCGCGATCGTCTCAACCCAACGGCCATTCCCCCAGTATCCCGGAGTGGGAATATAAAATTGTCCGCGCCCAGCGGGATTTGTTTCGCAACCCGAAGATTTTCGAGAAATTGTGCAAAGAAGAGGCGATCGCGGGTTGGGTGATGGTGGAAAAACTCGACGATCGCCGGGTGCGATTCCGCCGCCCGACGGACTCTCAATTGCCCTCGGAAACCCCTCCCCCCATCGACCCCTACCGCTGTTCTTACGGCTCCGGTTTCGACCCCACCGCTTGGCTGGCGGGGTTCGCGTTTTTGGTGGCGATCGTCCTCCCGGCCTATTTGGGATATGCTTTGGTTTCCAATACCCTCAACCGCATCCCCCAGGATGTGCCGCGGCTTTCTCCAATGGAGGAGAGGGAGTAGGGAATAGGGAATAGGGAAATTTTTTTATTCCCTATTTTCTTTTCGGACTCTGAAATAAGGGTTGACAATCGATGAGATTTTTGTGGATTTCAAGTCCACAGATTACGCAGATTACGCAGATTTTAGTTTATTGTAGTTCACAGATTATACAGATAACACAGATTTTGGTTCGTTGTGGGGTGCGTTCCCCGTGATCTATTATTGCTTAAATTAATGGGTAATATAGCAACGAGCGCTGGCGTGGTTACACGCCGGGAATGATCAATCTCTCGACTCCCTACTCCCTTTTATAGTAACCCACCATTTCCTTTTTACAGTTAACCTCTCTGTGCCCTCTGTGCCTCTGTGGTTAATTTAAAAGAACAAGGATAAAATCAGCAATTACAACATCAGGAATTTTCAATATCCGACTCTAAATCGGCAACGGAAGGGCTAAAAACCGAAACGTTACAATCCGCGATCGCCCCAATAAATTCTCTTTTAGTCAAACCCGCCAACTCCGCAGCCTGCCCCGAGGTTAACGTCCCGTTTTCATATAATTTAGCGGCGATCAATAACCGCAAGTCTTCGTCGCTTTGTTCGAGGGTTTCGGGCAAATTTAATTGTAAAGTTCGCACTTTCATTTTTAGATATTTCTCCCTTCTGATTTAAGATAGGGTAGGGGCAAGCCTCTGTGCTTGCCATAATTGAAATTTAAACGAGCTATTATTCTCTATAATAACCCATGTAATAACTCATTTGCGATCGCCCGTCCATCCTATGTCGAAATTTCCTACTAAATTCGAGTATCTGTAATCTTGCTCCCCCCTTTTCAAGGGGGGCTGGGGGGGATCGTCCGGCTATCAAATACCCGTTCTACAGTGTTTCCCACGCTCTCCAGAACACATAAACTGATAGCAACGCCAGCAAGGTTCGGAATGCCAAACTGACGACGCGATCGGGTAATTTGGGTAAAAATCGGGTGCTGATTTGGGCGCCCACCAAACCTCCCAAACCCAGGAGAATTCCGGGAATCCAGAGGACGTTTCCCCGCAAAGCGTGCCCGAAACAGGCGGAAATGGCGGTAATGACAATCACGCCGAGGCTGGTTTGGATCGCGACTTTTATCGTTTCTCCCAATAGTAAAATTTGCAGGGGTACCATGATCACGCCGCCGCCGACGCCGAATAATCCGGCGAGGAGTCCGGCGAGACTGCCGGTTAAAAGGCGGGCAAAAATTGGGTTCATTGAAGTTTCATCGGAACCGACATCCTCGTTGAGTTCTTCTTGGAGTCGCTGTTGGGCGGTGACTTGTTTGCGGACTTGTACTAAATAAATATTGAGTAACAGCAAACATCCGAAAGCGACTAATAGCCAAAAGGCGGGTAATAAGTCGGCGAGATAGGCGCCGATTTGGGCGGTAATTAAAGCGGGAAATGCGATGCCGCTCACGCGGTCGATGCTGAGGAAACCCATCCGCCAGTTTTGGATGCTGCCGGAAATGGCGGTGATGACGATTGATAACGTGCTGGTGGCGACGGATTGGATGGGGGTGTTGCCGAGGGTTAAAAGCAGGGGCACGAGGACGGTTCCCCCGCCAATTCCCAAAAATCCGGCGAGGATTCCTGCGAAGAGTCCGGCGCCGGCGAGGATGAGGAGTTGGAGGGGGGAAAATAAGTCGAAATTCATCGGTTGGGGAGGAGTTGAAATGTGTCGGGAAGCATGGATTTGGCGATCGCACCGTGGACGCCTTTTTGGGGGCTATTGACGACCTGGGTGATGCGGAAATCCACCGCCAGGGAACAAAGGACGTAGGCATCTTCTGAGGTGATATTGAGCGATCGCTCCAAAAGGGCGATCGTCCCGTTCAAAGCGGACTCGAAGGCTTCGTCCAGCGTCTCGCCGAAACCCATCGTGATGATATCAGTTGACGTTTCTGCTAGGGGTGCGTCCAGGGTCCAATTTTTGTGCAAAATGAGTTGGATTGTCCCGTTCATGGAGGTTTCGATCGCCGTGGTGTTCACCTCTCCGGCCCCCTGGGCGGCGTGTCCGTCCCCGATGGAAAATAGGGCGCCGGGGACGAAAACGGGGAGGAAAATGCGGGAACCGGCTTGCAATTCCGGATTGTCAATATTGCCGCCGTAGATGCCGGGGGGGATGGAGGAGCGATCGCGTTCTGCGGTGGCCACGCCCAAAATGCCGAAAAAGGGGCGGAGGGGGATTTCGATGCCGCTTCCGGGGGGAAATTCGGTGACGTTGCGGTTAAGATCGAGGTCGATAAACCGCAGTTTGGGGTCGGCAAATCGCTCCGGCAGGGCGCCCCAGCCAGTCCGGATGGCGTTGAAGCCGACGGCGAGGCGGGGGGAAATGGACTCCAGGCGGACTTCCAAAACGTCTCCGGGGGCGGCGTTTTCGACGACAATCGGTCCGGTAAGGAGGTGGGGGCCCGGTCCGACGATGCGATCGCGGGGGAGGGTTTGGCACAGTTGCACGAATTCTGGCGTCAGGAACCCGTCCGGGGCACCATCATAGAGATAATATCCGGTGTAGGTTTCTACATGGACGCGATCGCCGGATTGGACGGACAGGGCCGGTTCGAGGCGATCGGAAAATCCCCCCAAATGGGTGGTGGTGGCGGTGGCGTTCAGACGGCGATCGACCATATCTCAAATTACAGAAAAAACGACGAGCATCCAATGATTGACATGGGCGCGATTCAGAACATTATACAGGTAATTTGGGATGCGTTCACCCGCCCGATCCGGATCGGCGAAATTTCCATTTCCGTACAATTGATTGTCACGCTGTTTGTGGCATTTATCACCTTCGTTTTCCTGTCCAATTGTCTTAGCAATTTACTCCGAGATAAGATCCTGGTCAAGTTGAAATTTGACGAGGGTTCTCGGGAGGCGATCGCAACCATTTTCCGCTATTTTACCATTACCGTCGGCTGCCTGCTCATCCCCCAGGCGGCGGGACTCGACATGAGATCCCTCAGCTTCCTCGCCGGCGGTTTGGGCATTGGACTCGGCTTCGGATTTCAGGCCCTCGCCCAAAACTTCGTCAGCGGTTTAATTTTACTCCTCGAACGCCCCGTCAAAGTCGGAGATTATATCGAACTCGACAACTTGGAAGGAACCATCCGCAAAATTTCCATCCGCTCCACAATTATTATCACCAATGACGGGATCTCAATTATCGTCCCCAATCAACTGTTAGTCAACAATAAAATCATCAACTGGAGTCACGGCAATATCGCCAGCCGCATTCACATCCCCGTCCGCGTCGCCTACGGCAGCGACCCCGTTTTGGTGACGGAAGTTCTGCTGTCCGCCGCCCGCCAAGAGTCGCGGGTTCTCTCCCATCCCAAACCCCAAGTTTGGCTGACAGATTTCGGCGAAAACTCCGTCAATTTTGACCTTTTGGTTTGGATCGATTTGCCCAAAGCCAGACTGCCGATTCAAAGTTCATTAAATTACATCGTCCAAAATAAACTGTATCAAAACAACATCAGCATCCCCGTCGCCCAGCGGGATTTGTGGATCAGAAATATCGACCAACTCAGGCAGACATTTTCCCCCTCCTCCTCTCCCCAACAGCCGCAAATTGAAGCGGGTGAAATTGACCATCAAAACTTGACCTTGCAATCCTTATTGCGAAAAGTCGTATATTTTCAAGGATTCACCGATCTGGAATTGTTGGGATTGATCGAAATGGGGTATCGGGAAGCCGTCCCCCCCCATCAATTTATTTTCCACGAGGGCGATCGCGGTGATGCCTTTCATATTATCTTATCAGGTACGGTGGAAATTTTGGCGGAGACGGCGAACCAACATATCCGGGATTTGACGGCCGGGGATTTTTTCGGGGAGTTGGCATTAATTATGGGCATCCCCAGGACGGCGGCAGTCCGCACCAAAGAAACCACCATTTTATTTGTGGTGAGTCGCGATGTCTTCCAGCGGTTTTTGAGTAGTTATCCGTCGCTGTCGCATCAAATTGCCGAGAAGTTGGCGGAACGGAAAGAGGAGTTGGTGCAGCGGCAGAAAATGTTGAGAGAAATGGGTATTTTGGGAGATGAAGATTTGGAACAAAATCCTTTGATTTGGATCAAAAAGCGGATGAAAGCCTTGTTTGGTATTTGACGGGGTAAGATCCCCCTAAATCCCCCTTAAAAAGGGGGACTTTGAATGCCAATGGCTCCCCCCTTATTAAGGGGGCTGGGGGGGATCTCCATTTATATTGAGGGCTGAATATCCCCCTAAATCCCCCTTAAAAAAGGGGACTTTGAATGCCAATGGCTCCCCCCTTATCAAGGGGGGGCGGGGGGGATCTCCATTTATATTGAGGGCTGAATATCCCCCTAAATCCCCCTTAAAAAAGGGGACTTTGAATGCCAATGCCCCCCTTATCAAGGGGGGGGCGGGGGGGACGCCACTTGTTTTGAGGGCCAAATATCCCCCTAAATCCCCCTTAATAAAGGGGACTTTAAATGCCAATTGCTCCCCCCTTATCTCCCCCCTTACAAAGGGGGGTAGGGGGGGATGGGGGCGGGGGGGGATCTCCACTTGGATTGAGGAGCGAAAAATGCCATCTGATTATTTGAGGGCGAATTCGTCGAATTTTATGACTTGACTTTTAGGTTTTCGCGTGTCAAAATAGTAGCTGCTGACGGTTCCATTTTCCGTGTCTAAAATACTGAAAACGGTGATATCGTTGCTGGCGATATAGGGCTGGGGTTTGCCATTTTCTCCGAGGAACGGATACAGGGTTGGCGTGACGGGTTCGAGTCCGTTGGGATCGCCCGATGCGGTGTAGGTTTCGGTGAAAGCGGGGGGGGCAAAACGGCGTTTTTCGCCCAGAAATGCACCGTAACTATTTCCCACATTTGATGATTCCAAAAAATTGATGCCGTTGCCGCCGAGGAAGCGATTCCAGAGGTGGGAATGTCCGTAATAAACCAGTTGGACGCCCGCTTTTTCTAAAAGAGGAATGATATCCCGGATCAGATAATCTTGGTTTTTGGGATATTCGTAGCGAATCATGGTGAGATTGCCGGAATTATCGCTTTCTTTGATTTGTACCGGATTGGTGTAGGCGGGAACGATATTATCGCCGAGGCTGTGAGGGGGATGGTGGAACATCACCACTTTATATTTTGCTTGTTGAAATTCCGGACTTTGCAATTCTTGTTGCAGCCAGCGATACTGTTCGCTTCCCTCCGAAATCGGTTCAAAAATATGCTGTCCGTAACCCCAATTTTCCGGGCGGTTAAAATCGGCTTCCCGTTCCCGATACCGTCCCCTCGCGTCGGCATCCAAGCGGGGAACCCGCCAAATGTTCGTGGCATATAAAACGACTAAGCGAACATCCCCGAATGTGACGGCATAGTAATTTTTATCGCCGTTGGGGAGGCTGAATATTTCGTCGTAAGTGTCGGAGTTAAAGGAGTTATTTTTTATCCATTCTGCTTTGATTTTCGGGTCGTTTTCAGGGTTTATAATTTCCGCGTTTTGTTGATAAAGCTGTTCGGCTGCGAAGCGGGGATAGGCATCGTTGAACTGGGCGTTCAAATCTTTTTCAGTCGAAAATCGCCCCATAATTTCGTGATTTCCGATCGCGGGAAATAACGGCGCATTTTGAATCAACTGCCCGCCCCGATAGGTCGTCTTCGTGCCATTTTTTTTCAATACATAACTCGCCTTCCCTTGCAAGCCGGGAAAGAACGCGCCGCCCCGGTTATCGTCGAACCACTCCGAGGCGCGATCGGGAAAATCGACCAAATCTCCGGCGATAAAAACCGCGTCGATATCCGCAGTTTCCGCCACCTTTTGCAGGTTGGCGGCGGTCATCGGTTTGAGTTGGTGGTCGGAGGTGAGGAGTATTTTTAAGGGCGTTCCCGGCGGCGGTGTCGGTGCCAGGGTAAAGACTTCGCTGCCAACAGTGATATCATTATTTTTGATACTATTCACCCGGTAAGGAACGCGCACCCCCGGAGTCAGTCCGGTAATTTCCGCCTCGTGGCGCCAGACCGATCGCGGCGTGGGTTTGCTGTAAACTGAATTGCCATCGGTTTGATTTCCCACCCGAGATTTTTGGTCTTCCCGAGTCCGACTCAACTGGGTGGTAGAAGCGATCGCCACCCGTTCCAAATCCGATCCATAATTAACCGTATGTCTGACACCCGGAAACTCGGTAAACCAAACCACCCGCACCGAATTTTCGGTGGGAAACTGCAAAAACGGGTCGCTGAGAAGTCGGGGTCGATAGGCTTGGGAAATCATCATCAAAATCGCGATAACAACAAACAGCAACACCCCAAAAATCCACAGGTTGCGGGGGGAACCGGGAGAGGTGCGATCGCCAGTCGGAACCAACATCGGTGTCACAGGATAAGGGAGTAGGGAATAGGGAATAGGGAGTAGGGGGAGTGGATGATCAGTCTCCTCCATTATTCTAAATCCGCGGCGGAACGAAAAGATAATTTTCCCGTCAGGACGGGACAGGGCGAATGCCATTCGCCCCTACAATCCCCAAATCCAATTAAATTTTAAAATTCTCATAATCTGTGAAATCTGCGAAATCTGCGGATCATTCCCCACTCCATCCGATAAAATACGGGGGATGTCGCCCCGCCGGTCCCCCGATATGGGGCAGGGCTTCCGGTTTGTTGTCCATTCTCCCCAGTGTCAAATTGCTATGTTAATTGTCCAAAAATACGGTGGTACATCTGTCGGGTCTGTCGATCGCATTCAGACGGTGGCCCGCCGCGTCGCCAAAACAGCCCAAGATCATTCCGTGGTGGTCGTCGTCTCGGCGATGGGAAAAACGACGGACGGGTTGGTGAAAATGGCCGAGGAAATTTCCGGCAACCCCTCCCGCCGCGAAATGGATATGTTACTATCCACCGGGGAACAGGTGACGATCGCCCTGATGAGTATGGCCCTGCAGGAATTGGGACAGCCGGCCCTTTCCATGACCGGCGCCCAGGTGGGGATTGTCACCGAAGCCGAACACACCCGGGCCCGCATTTTGAACATCAAAACCGAACGGATGGAACGCCACCTGAACGAGGGCAAAGTCATTGTGGTGGCGGGGTTCCAGGGGATCAGCGATCGCGAACAGTTAGAAATCACCACCCTGGGACGCGGGGGCTCCGACACCTCGGCGGTGGCCCTGGCGGCGGCCCTGGGGGCTGACCAGTGCGAAATTTACACCGACGTCCCCGGCATTTTGACCACGGACCCCCGCATCGTCCCCAAAGCCAAATTGATGGATGAGATCACCTGCGACGAAATGCTGGAGTTGGCGAGTTTGGGGGCGAAAGTCCTGCACCCCCGGGCGGTGGAAATTGCCCGCAACTACGGCATTCCCCTGGTGGTGCGATCGAGTTGGACCGACGACCCGGGCACCCGCGTCACCTCCCCCAAACCGGAACCGCGACCCCTGGAGGGGTTGGAATTGGTGCGTCCGGTGGACGGGGTGGAATTCGACGCGGACCAGGCGGCGGTGTCCATGCTGCGAATCCCCGATCGCCCCGGCATCGCGGCCCGGTTGTTCGGCGGCATCGCCCTCCAGAAATTGAATGTGGATTTAATTATCCAGTCCATCCACGAAGCCAATATCAACGACATCACGTTTACCGTGACGCAGAATTGCTACAACCGGGCGATCGCCGTCGCCGACGCGATTTTGCCCACCCTCGGCCGCCACAATGACCCCGAATTGGGAGAACCGGAAGTCCGCGGCTACGAGGCCCCCATCGCCAAAGTCAGTATCGTGGGGGCGGGGATGATCGGGCGCCCGAAGGTGGCGTCGCAGATGTTCCGGACCCTGGCGGAGGCGGGGATCAACATCCAAATGATTTCGACATCTGAAGTCAAAGTCAGTTGTGTTATCGACGCGGCGGATTGCGATCGCGCTGTGGAGGCTTTGTGCGGGGCGTTCGACGTCCAACGGCGCGAAACCGCCCCGGTAATGGATCGGTCCCACCTCCCCCCCGTCCGCGGCGTCGCCCTCGATCGCAACCAGGCCCGCTTGGCCATCCGCTACGTCCCCGATCGCCCGGGGATGGCGGCGACGCTGTTCGCCCTCCTGGCCGACCGCAATATCAGCGTTGACATGATCATCCAGTCCCAGCGATGTCAGCAAATCGACGGCATCCTCACCCGCGACATCGCCTTCACCGTCTCCCAGGCGGACGCGGCGGAGGCCCAAAAGGTGCTCGAAGATGCGATCGCCACTTGGGAATGTGGGGAATTGTTCGTCAATCCGGCGATCGCCAAAGTCAGTGCGGTGGGCGCCGGGATGGTGGACAGTCCGGGCGTCGCGGCGCGGATGTTCGAGGCTTTGGCGGCGGAAAATATCAACATCTCCATGATCGCCACTTCGGAAATTAAAATCAGTTGTGTGGTCGATGAAAAAGATGCCGTGAAAGCCCTCCAGGTGGTCCACGAAGCCTTCGGTTTGTCGGGCGATGAGGCCGTGATTATCCCCTCCCCCGCGACCGTTTCTTAGGCTTTTTGCCCTCACCCCCGACCCCTCTCCCAAAACTGGGAGATTGGCCCTCACCCCCGACCCCTCTCCCAATTCTGGGAGAGGGGAGAAATTTGGTTTTAACAAGGGGATGGAACCCCTATTCCCTATTCCCTATTCCCTATTCCCTATTCCCTATTCCCTATTACCTGCGCGAAGCGCTCAATTTCCGCAGGCGATCGCGATCAATTCTTCCACTCCCGTCACCGGAATTATTTCCGTCTGCAATATCTCCGCCACCTCCGCCACGGTGCGATCGTCCAAAAAGCGGGTATCCCCCGCCTTCAACATCAGCGACGGCAACAACACCCCGTCCCTCAAATCTCGCCCCTTCAAACCCGCGATCAAATCCTCTCCCGTCAGCAGTCCCGTCACCGTAATTTCCTGCCCCCAATAATCGCTCGCCAACGCCACCATTTCCACCGTCAACCCTTCCACTCTATTCAATTTGTCGATAATCGGTTGGAACGCCACTTCCACCGCATTTCCGACAACCCAAGTCCAACGGCGGGGAGTCGATAACCGTTCAATTTTCATCGCCTCGAAAGTCGTTTCAAACTCCCGCAAAAACTTGCGAATCGAGCCCACCCCGTTGCCAATTTGGGGATAATCTTCGTAGTGGGATTCCGGCGGCAATTCCCGGCGGGCGATCAAAAACCACTCGTCCGCCAGCCAGACGCAGGTTGAACCCAACTGGCGCCGAAATTTATCTTGTAAATCCTGGACTTGACGGATAACTTCTCGGGCTTTTTCCGGCGTCACCGGCACCAACTCGTCATCCGGGGGACGGAACCGCGTCAACCCCACCGGCACCACCGCCACCGACGCCACGGCGGGGATTTCTCCCTTGTGAAATTCTGCCAAATCCAGTATCGTCCGTTCCAGGTGGGAACCATCATTAATTCCCGGACAAACCACAACCTGGGCGTGAATTTGCAGGCGGTTTTCCCGGAACCATTTCAACTGGTCTAAAATCTGTCCGGCGCGATTATTTTTGAGTAAGTGACTTCTGACTTCCGGTTCCGTCGCGTGTACGGAGACATACAGGGGAGACAGCCGCATCTGGGCGATGCGATCCCACTCTTTTTGAGATAAATTGGTTAAGGTTAAATAAGAACCGTATAAAAAGCTGAGGCGGTAGTCGTCATCTTTTAAGTAGAGTGTCTCCCGTTTTCCCGGCGGTTGCTGATCGATGAAGCAAAACGGACAGCGGTTGTTGCACTGTATCAACCCGTCAAAGAGTGCCGTTTCAAACTCCAAACCCAAGTCGTCGTCGTAGTCTTTTTCCAGTTCGACGTGGTGGGTTTTTCCCTTGCCGTCGATCACTTCCAGTTCCAGGATTTCATCGGCACAGAGAAATTGGTAGTCGATCAGATCCCGGGGGCGGGTTCCGTTGATCGACACGATCGCATCCCCCGGTTCAAACCCCACCTCGGCGGCGATGGAGTCCGGGAGGACGTTGGTGATTCGGGCGGGACGGATGGAAGAAACGCTCATAGAAGATAGTTTAATTGAATCCCTTCAAAAAGTCAAGGTTTTTGGGAATCATCGAGGGTTGAATTTTATTCGTTGACTCCGACTTGAAAGATTTTTTCGGCTGTTAAAGCGGACGGTTGATTGAATTGCGATAAAAGGGGAGATGCGATCGCGCTATCTCCTTTAAAAATTGCCTCTTCGTAGAGTCCGGTTGAGAGGGTAAAGACGGTAACTTGTTGTTGCATCGGATCGATAATCCAATATTCATCGATGCCTCGGGCTTGGTATTGCGATCGCTTGTAACGGTAATCGCGATCCTCATTTTCCCGCCCCGGACTCACCACTTCTACAACGAACTGCGGCGGCGGCATTTCGAGGGTTACGAGAGAACGGCTGGCGCCCTGCATCGCCTGGGCGAGTTCTTCCGATAAGACGGTTAAATCGGGAAGGCGCACCGTCGCCCGACTTCCCATAATGGCGATTTCTATCCCGATTCTCAACCGATAAAATGGAATTCCAAGTTGGATAAAATAGGCAAACAGAAAAGAAGCAATGCGTTGGTTGAGATCGCTTTCACTCGGCATAAACAGAAGTCTCCCATCTTCTAATTCATAACGGGCATCGGTTCCATCATCAAAATTGAGAAACTCCTCCAAGGACATGATGTCCGAGGGGGTTTCAGTGGGGGTACTGAGTACAGTTTTCATGGCTGTCGGTTCTCCGATTCGTCCTCAGATTGTCGGACTCGGAAACGGGGGGCGATCGCCCGCCTTCGGTTCGAGTCCGATCGATGGATATATTATAGACGATAAAAAACTAATTGTCGCCGATTTTGTATTGTATAAAGTGGGAGTCGCGTTTTTGTCGGGGCGCGATCGCATCCCGCCCTCGTCGAAGGATTTTCGGCTCCGATCCTATGATCCGATCGCGCGATGAACTATACTGTTATTTCACTGTGAGTTATCCCAGCAGATCAAATGCCCAAAATTCTCGCGATCGCCAATGGAAAGGGTGGAGTCGGCAAAACGACAACCGCCGTCAATCTGGCTGCCATTCTTTCCACTCATTTCTCAACCCTATTAGTGGATACCGATCCCCAAGGTTCTGCCAGTTGGTGGGTTGAGCGGGGAGAGATGCCCTTCGATCTGTCTTCGGAAACCGATCCGGCGGTTTTGAAACAGTTGAAAAAGGTTCGAGAGGTGGAATTAATTGTGGTGGACACGCCCCCCGCTTTGCAATCGAATGCTCTCGAAGCGGTGGTGCAGGTTGCCGATTATTTGATCGTCCCGAGTCAACCCGCCCCGATGGATTTGGTGGCGTTGATGGCGACGGTGAGGGAGGCGATCGCACCTTTAAATATTGATTATCAAGTGTTGCTCACCAAAGTCGATCCCCGCAGCGTGGGGGACGCTTACGAAGCCCAGCGATCGCTCCGGGAGGCGGGAATTCCGGTTTTTGAAAACTTCATTCGCGGCTACAAAGCCCACGAACGCTGTCCCTTGGAAGGGGTTCCAATTGTCAACGCCAGAAGCAAAAATGCCCGGGAAGCCGCTTCGGATTATCGGCGGGTTGTGGGGGAATTGTTGAGGTATTTGCGTTGATTTTTTTTAAATTAGAATAGTTGCAGGGCGAATGCCGGGGCAGGGCGAATGCCGGGGCAGTGCGAATGCCGGGGCAGGGCGAATGCCGGGGCAGGGCGAATGCCGGGGCAGGGCGAATGCCATTCGCCCCTACAAGTCACCTGTATTATTCTTGCCAATGGTTGCGATCGCCACCCCGACGATCATAACAATCGCACCCAATAAAACGGGAATCGCCGGGATTTCTCCGAATAGAAAATAGGCTAAAATACTCGCGCCGACGGGTTCGAGTAAAATGGCGAGTGTCACCAATGTCGGTGAGGTGCGGTTGACAGCCCAGTTGAAGCTGGTATGTCCGATTAGTTGGGGCAGAATTGCCATCAATATCAAGTAAACATAAACAATATTTGGATAACTCGTATAACCCACCCCAAATAGAAACGGAAGGGGTAGTAAAACGAGTGCCGCCACGGTATAGGCGATCGCCGCATAGCCGCCAATTTTTAAGCCCCGCTGCTGGGCTTCCCGTCCCAACATCAGATAAAATGCAACTGCCCAGGCGCCGATCAACGCCAAACTATTTCCCAAAATCGGATGGCTGGAAATGTCCGCCGACGCGCCCTCCCCCAAGCCGATGATGATGCCCCCGGAAAGGGCGATCGCGATGCCGAAAAGCGTCAATTTTGAGGGTTTTTCCCGCAGCCAAAACCACGCCAAAATTGCCACCCAAATGGGGCTGGTGGTGACGATGGTTGTCGAGGCGGCGATGGAAGTGTAAGATAGGGAAGTGATCCAGGTGGCGAAGTGAAAAGCCAGACAGATTCCCGCCCCCACCCCATGGAGAACCGCGCCCGGTTGGAGCGATCGCCAAGCAATATTCCGCCAGGTAGATGCCAACAATAGGGCGGCGATGGATAATCGAGAAGCGGAGATCACCAAACTGAATCCCACCCCCTGCATACCCGCCGCGTCGATCGCCAAGCGGACAAAAATCGAACCCGTCGAGATGGCGAAAACCCCGACACAAACCACAATTGCCACCGCCCAAGGGGGAGATTGAGTTGAAATTTTCATGGGGATTCTTTATACTGTAAGTTGATTATTATTGACTTCAGTTTTGCAATTTTCAACGTTGTAGTTTACATCAAACTTATTATGACGAAAACCGTTTTAATTACCGGCGCATCCCAAGGAACCGGTCGGGCGACAGCCCTTTTATTTGCCCGCAAAGGCTATGATATCGTACTGACGGCGCGAAATGTCGATCGCTTGGCAAAAGTTGCCAATGAAGTGCGATCGCTCGGCGTTTCCGCCCTGGCAATGGGGACGGACGTGGGCAATCCCAGCCGGGTGGAATATCTGGTGCAAAAAGCCCTGGAATTTTACGGCAATATTGACGTTTTGGTGAACAACGCCGGCATCTGTCTGACGGGCTCCGCCGAACATACCACCTTGGACGATTGGCATCAGTTGATGGACACCAATTATTTCGGTTACGTCCACACCATCCACGCCCTTTTACCCCACTTTTTGGAACGGAAACAGGGGACAATTGTCAACGTCGGTTCCTTCGGCGGAAAAATGCCATTGCCGGGAATGGCGGCTTATTGTGCGAGTAAATATGCGGTAACGGGACTGACGGAAACCCTGCGGTTGGAATTAACTCCGAAAGGGATTCAGATTTGTGCGGTTCACCCCGGTATAATTAACAGCAATTTTATGGAACGGGCACAATTTCGCGGGGCGGACAAAGCCAGCCGCGATCGCCTCGAAAGTCAGATGGCGGAGGCGTTGAAATCGGGGTTCGTCAGTCAGCCGGAAGACATCGCAAAAGCGATCTGGGATGGGGTTCAGAAACGGAAAGATGAGGTAGTTGTCGGGCCGACGAGTTTGGCGACGGAAGCCTATCGTTTATTTCCCCAACTGGTCGAGTTTGCACTGACAAATTTGCAAAGTTCTCGTTAAAATCCTACCCAATCCTCCCCTCATCAAAGCGTGAAAACTAAACTTAAACTTCCCCTTATCAAGGGAGATATTTACCCTTATCAAAGTATGGGAATTGTCAGTATCAGCCCGATGGGGATGGTTCAGGTGCGGATTTCCCCCCTTCGGAAAACCTCGAAAAGCGTGATTCTGTGGGAACGATGGAGATGGAAACCCACCAACACGACTCAATGTTTCTCAAATTCAATCCCCCAAAGCTTGACACGATCGCCCCTTTGATATTACAATCATAAATACAAATAAAATATAGCGGTCAAAACGAACATGGCACAACAGCTCAAGCGCTGGGAATCCCCCCGCCGCCAGGGGCGAAACGTCAAAGGAAAAGGCGGTGCCGCCCGGGCGCGACAACTCAAAAAACGGGAACAGCAGTTACGGCGGAAACTCCAAAGCGACAACCCGAGCCCCAATCCAAATAAAAGCCAATCAACCCCAGGGAAGGAACCATCAAAATCCTTCCCTATTTTTTTTGGGTCAAATCTCAGTTTCCGATTGAATGTTCGGGCAGATGGTGCGGGCGATGTGGCTAGGTGAGGGGTGATCCTGCCAGCGGCCGAGCAGAACCTGCAGTTCGCCCTTCAAGGTTTCCAAAGCCGCAATTTGTCGGTCAATTTCCCTCACTTTCGCCTCCAAATGGGATTTCACCTCGTGACAGGGAAGGTGGCCGCGATCGCGGATCTGTAGAATTTCCCCAATTTCGGACAGGCTCAACCCCAAGCCCTGGGCGCGTTTGATGAATGAGAGTCGGCTCAAAACGCCGGGACTGAATAGCCGGTAGCCGGACTTGGCGCGATCGACGGTGGGATTCAACAACCCGATCTCGTCATAATAGCGAATGGTTTTCACCGATAAACCGCTGCGGGCCGCAACTTCTCCAATTTTGAGCGACTTCTCGACTGTTGCAGGACGCGCAGACATGATATCAACTCCCGGACTGACAACTTAATAAGGAGGGCGCCGCCGCTTAGTTTGAGTCAGCAGCGGAAGGGGAGGACGGGAAGCATGGGGCGGCAGATAATATTCCGGGGCGGCTTCCGGTTGCTGTTCCGTCTGCGATCGCTGAATTTGCCACCACCGCAAAACCAACGCCACTCCGATGGTGCCCAAACCCAAACTCAACAGCGGCAAACTCACTTCCACACCGCCAATGACAGCATCCACCGCCCCAACCGTTACCACGAAACTGACGATCGGCTCTCTCCGGTAGGCGGACTTCAAAATTCTCGGCCACAAAGCATTCATCACGGTTTACTCTGCTCTTACATTAATATTAGTTCTAGACTGTACCAGATTGATCCGGGTTGCCGGACACTCCCCAAAGGATTTAATTCCCTCTCCCCTTGTCTTCTGTCAGATTGGATTTCAATTGACTGGTTTTCCGTGCATTGTAGGGCAGTTCCGTCTGGGCGGATAGTTCATCGGTTACAAACTGCCAGTTCGATCCGGGGCATCCCCCCGCCCCCTCGGGAATGGAGGTATGCACCCCTCGATTACATTTTAGCGTTTGTTTCGGTCGGGGGCAGGAGGTCTGAGTTGGCGGAGGGGGGAGCTACAAACCCAGGTTATTATCGGCACAGATTTTAATCACAAGGATAGGAAAAAGCTGGAAGAGTCCAGGGGTGTCTCCTTCCCTTGGAGATGATCGACGGTACAATGTGGTGGGATCGCCAATGAACAGATTTTACCTGGCATTCCGAAAGAAGATATAAGAGATCGTTCGAGGGTTTCCCCCCCCCGAAATTCGATCATTTGTCGAATCTTCTGTGGTTTGAGAGTCATATCAAGTCCGTTTGAATACTTACACAATCGTTCGAGAAAAGGCAAGAGGCAAGAGGCAAGAGGCAAAAGTTTGAAGCCGCTTCAGAAGATGGCACCCAGGAATCATAACTGTTTAAGCGGACATGATATCAGTTGACTTCTCCCCGGTCTAAAGACGCGGGGATTCTTAAGCAGTCCAAAACTGAACTCTTAAAGGCATAGTCAATGTGCCTCTACCAACTCCTTTAAGAGAAAATCCTAAAGTTGTTGCTACTTTTTTGAGGATATTAGCTGCACCATTGATATCGGCATTAACTAATAAACCATGGTAAAAATAGGGGTAAGGCGGGCGACCGGCCTCCCCCAAATGTTATCCCGGCAAGTCGTTTAATTCAAACCCAGCCAAGCGAGCAGTCCCTGTCCGGTGAAATATTCGATCGCCAAAGTGATGACAAATCCGACCATCGCCGCCCGACCGTTCAGGCGTTCTGCATAGGTGTTAAATCCAAATTTCGGTTCTTCTAAATTGGGGGTCGTCGTCGGTTGGGGGACTTCTGTTGTCATGGGATAATTTGTCCTGACTCTAGGGTTGATCAGTCTTAATTTTAACGGTTTCTGTCCGCGATCGCGACACATTGCCCCTACAACAAGCCGCACTGTTTCAGCCGTTGTGTCATCAACTCCAAATGCTGCCACCACTTGCCCCCCCCCATCACCCAACTGCGGGAGGGGAGGTGGCCGGCGGGTGATCGGAGGCGATAGTCGAAACCCGTGGCCGGGTCGTGGGGAATGTACGTCAGCCAACCGACGCGATCGCAAAATTTTCCGTAATCTTCCCCGACTTCCCCAAAAATCTCGGCTTGGACGCTGAATCCGAACCGACCTCGACTGTATTTCACCCACAGGCCATCGATCGTCTCTAAATCCGGCCCGGGTAATTGTTTCAGGTCGGTGGGGTGCAGGTAGGGCCGTCCCCCCCTTCCCAGGGCCCGACACAGCACCACCCAGGTTTCCCGGTCCGCCTCCCGCCACCTATGACTCGCCAAAAGTTGCCGCAGATCCCGATAATCGACCCCCCGTTCCGATGCCAGGATGTCATTTTTCGGAAGTTTGCCACTACCCGGAATCAGTTTCCCCAATATCCCCGACAAACCCGTCTTTGGCGGAGGGGTGGAAATTTTCGGTTGGGGTTGGGGTTTCGGTTTGGGTGCGATCGCTTCTAAAACGGCTTGTGCCGAGGGATAGCGGCCGCGGATCTGATTGTTGACCAACCCGTCGAGAATCGTTCCCAAGTGGGGGCTGACGGCGCGATCGGCGGTTAAAAAATCCCGCCAAACCCATTTTTCCCGCACCGGATCGTACAATTGCCAGGGGGAAATTCCGGTGAGTAAATAGAGGCAAGTTGCCCCCAAACTGTAGAGGTCACTAGCCGGAAAAACTCGCCCCCGCGTTTGTTCCGGCGCCATAAATTCCGGACTGCCGACGACGGTTCCGGTATTGCTGAGGGCGGTAGCCGTCAGCAGTTTTGCCACCCCAAAATCGATCAAAACGATCGCGCCTGATCGAGCAGATTTGGACTTCAATTTGGCAACGCTTTTCGGCTTCGGGGGGGGCGGTGGGAGAACCCGGGGGCGATCGCAAATTCCGGCACTGGTGCGGGTTTCCCCCGCCGTGTCCGGGTTCGTCAAATTGACGGGGGGAGGGGGGAGAGAAAGGTTGAGAGAACGGCGGATCAGGTTGGCGGGTTTGATATCCCGGTGGATGATATTGCGATCGTGGATAAACTGGAGCACCGGCAGTAATTCCCGCAATAATTGCCAAATTTGTTCTTCATCAAATACCCCGTCCCGTTGGAATTCCTGCAATAGGGTTTTTCCGGGGATATATTCCTGGACTAAAAATAACAGTTGATGTTCGTCGAAGTGGGCGAGGAGTTTGGGGATTTGCGGGTGTTCCCCTAAACAGTCCAGACGCACGGCTTCTTGGTGAAATAATTTGACGGCGCGATCGTAGCTTTCATCCCGTTCGGGAAAATCGAACTCTTTGATCACGCAATTCGGACGGGACGGAATTTGCTCGTCGATCGCCAAAAATGTCCGACCGAACCCCCCCTGACCGATGGGTTGTACCGGGCGATAGCGATTTTGCAGTTGCAACGAAAAACCGCAACTCTGGCAGTATTTGGCAGTGTCAGAATTGTGAGGTTGCAGGCATCGGGGGTTGATACAGTAACTCATCTGCCAAGCGCCGGTCAAACCGTCATCATCAGTTTATCATGAAAATCATTAATATTCAAGACATAAAAGCGTTTATTTCCGCTCCAATTTCATCAGTGGGGGCAACCTTACAGGGTTGCCTCCCAAACCGATCGCGTCTAAATTTCCAAATCGCTGCGGTTGCGAACCAAGTCTTCCGTCAAAGTCGCCAACTTTTTCAAATCCCCTTCGAGTTCCCGCGCCCGCCGCTTGTAGATCAGTTTCCGGTTCAGGGCTTCCCGCGCCAAATCTTCCCGGTTTCGCCTCATCGCCTCCGCCGCCACCTGATGCCAAGCTTTCATCTCATCTAACGCCTCTTTATACTGAGGTTGGATGTCATCCCAAGCCGTTTTGATATCCACCAAAGCGCCGTTCAAAAGACCCGATAAATTCTGCGATCGCGCCTCTCCCAACGCCTGGGCGATCGGTTCATTTAACGTATCGACATTGATTTGGCTGAGGACGGGGATAAAATTGCGAATTTGGCGGCTGTCGCTGACCCCCGTGATGCACCAAGTTGCGAAGTGTTCGCAGTTGTTGAATAACAGGTTATATTTGCGTTCTCCCAGCCGACTTTCAGCCCGCAGGATCGCCGTATCGGCAATGTAACGGAATGGATAGGATCGGATGTAAATTCTTTGGCCCCGGCTGAAAGTTTCCAGGCTAGTCCGTTCGATCGTCTCGCTGGGCTTGCGGTAGTGGATGGCTGTACCGTCGCCGCAGTCGATGCCGTGGTGCTCGTACACCCCATCCATATTCCAGAATTCCCGATATGCATAAATTTGATCGCCTCGCGCCATACTCCTCTCCTGGCAGGTCGGGTTCCTTTAGTTTAACCCCAAGTGTCCGGGATGGCATTAAAAAAATGGGGCGTGCATCGATCGCCAACTTGGAAGACTGTACAGTTTCGGGCAATTGTCATATAATTGAATTGGGACTTTCGTATCAAAAATTTAAAAAGTTGACGTCACGTTTATTTTTTTGAACTTCATGGCCACCGAATCTCAATTCCCAATCGCTGGCGATGCCCGTTTGAGCTGACCGAAGAGCCGGACAAGCCGAGATAGACCCGACAGACCATCGGTTTATCATCAAAAATGTCGAGGCGAGAGATCGGGGTGCCGATCGCCCGTTTTTCACTGTATTCTCGGAAAATGGAGGAGGAACCACCATGCCCTCTGATACACCACCCAGGCGGACGATTCTGGCAGTGGATGATAGTGTTTCCATGCAAGAGATCGTCAAACAGACCCTTAGAAGCACCTACAAGGTCATCGTCGCCAACAATACGGTCGAAGCGTTGGCGTTCTTGCACCACGAGTCCATCGACTTGCTGTTGTTGGACGTGTCGATGCCGGGGGTCAACGGTTTAGAATTGTGTCGAATTATCCGGCGATCGCCCCACTTGCGCGATTTGCCGATTATCATGTTGACAGCACGAGATTCGATGTACGACAAAATCGAAGGACGTTTAGCGGGTGCAACGGAATATTTGACCAAGCCTTTCGATGCCGCACACCTGAAAGAAGTGGTCCAAAAAATACTCGCCGTGACGGCAGAAGTCCGGTGAATTTCACCCTAAAATTAGGAGAACGGAAACCATGAGTACGGTCTTAGTTGTTGATGATGTAGAAACCGAATTGGCACTAATCAGCGGTATTTTAAAAGAGTCGGGATTCCAAGTCCGCCAAGCCAGCGACGGGGACGACGCGATCGCCCAAATTCAAGACCAGTCGCCGGATCTGGTCGTTTTGGACGTGATCATGCCCCGCATGAACGGATTTGAAGTGATCCGGGAGTTGAGAAGCAATCCCAAAACCGAACATTTACCCGTGGTTTTTTGCACCCAAAAAGATACCGCAATTGACCGCACCTGGGGAACGGAATTGGGGGGCGATGCCTACCTAGGAAAACCCTTTGAATCCCAACAGTTGATCGAAATGATTCGGCGTCTGTTGGTGTGACCCATTCGGAAATGATTTCCCCAACGCCCAACCCGCGATCGGTTCCCTCAGAAGCGAGACGGAAATATATCAGTTTCTGCCAAGATCGCAGCCGATTTGCGATCGCCCTGACCTCCGTCCGGGAAGTCCTATGTTTGAGCAAACAGCAAATTACACCCGTCCCCAATACTCAACCCTTTTTGCTGGGATTGACGAACCTGCGGGGGGAGATTTTATCCGTGGCAGATTTCGGCATTTTCCTGGGCTTAAAACCCGTAGATTTTACCCCAGAAGAAAGTCGAATTTTAGTGGTGGAAGCCCCCGACCCTCGAGATCTAAGCCTCCCCATAATGCGAGTGGGTTTGGCGATATCCCGCGTCGAAGGAGTGGTTTCTCTCAACCCCGATAAAATCAGTTCAGCCGCAGATGCCAGCGCCGAAATCGTCCCCTTTTTACAGGGTTTGTACAATCACCAGGGTCATCTATTAACCATCGTCGATATCGAAGCGATCGCCCACTGTCCCCGCTGGTAAAAATGAAGGTTCCGAATGGGAGAGGAACTGACAATCTAACGTCGATCATCAATTGCCTTTCCCCGACTCCCGACTCCCGACTCCCGACTCCCGCTTCTTCTTGGCTGTCAACGAGAAAAATTGGATATGGAAGAAAACTTAACTCAGTGGTTGTCCGGACCATTCATCCCCCACGGCCACTGCTACCTGTGGAAAACGCCCCTCGTCGCGTTGCACGTCATATCGGACGGTTTAATTACCCTCGCCTACTTTTCCATTCCCCTGTTATTGATTTATTTTGTTTGGAAACGGAAAGACCTGCCCTTCGGCAGAATTCTGCTGCTATTCGGGGCATTTATTATCTCCTGCGGCCTGACGCACCTGATGTCAATTTGGACGCTGTGGCATCCCGATTACTGGGTTTCCGGTACGATCAAAGCCAGTTGCGCCCTCATTTCCGTCTATACCGCCATCGAGATGGTGCCATTTATCCCCCGGGCGATCGCCTTCACCAGTCCCGAAAAACTCGAAGGCATCAATCAAACCCTGCAACAGCAAATTCAAGAGCGACAAAAAGCCGAAGAAAAAATCGAAACCGAACGCCAACGGCTGTTTTCATTACTCGACGCCCTCCCCGCTTTTATCTCCCTGCAAGCCCCCGATTATTCGGTTCGATTTTTAAACAAAACCGCCCGGGAAGAATTCGGAGAAAGCGCCGATACGCCTAACGGCATCCTGCGCGATCGCAAATGCCACGAAATCCTTGCCGCCAGTCCCCAACCCTGTCCAGAATGCCAGACCTTCGAGGTATTTAAAACCCAAAAACCGACGGTGTGGCAGTGGGAAAACCCCAAAAATCGGCGCACCTATGACATTTACGCCTATCCCTTCACCGACATCGACGGACAGCAGTTGGTGATCGAAATGGGGATCGACGTGAGCGATCGCATCGCCGCAGAAACCCAACGGCGGGAAGCCCTGTTGGAAGTGGAGCGATCGCAACGCCTCCTCCGAACCCTGATCGACACCACCCCCGATTTAATCTTCGTAAAAGACCACAACTTCCGCTATCTTTTAGCCAACCAAAGTTTTGCCACCGCCCTCAATACCACCCCCGAAGAAATGGTCGGGAAAGACGATCTCGAAGTCGGCTTTCCCAAACCACTGATTTTCGGAGATCCCGAACAGGAAATTGTCGGATTTCGCCCAGATGATGAAACCGTCTTGCGGCAGGGGCAATCCCTCCGCAACTCCAACGATTACGTCACCTTCGCCGACGGTTCGGAACATATTTTCGACACCCAAAAACTGCCCCTGCGGGACGAAAACGGGGACATCTTTGCCGTCTTGGGATTTTCCCGGGACGTGACCGCCGCCAAAGCCGCCGAAAAAACCCTCAAAGAAGAGCGACAACGACTCTTCAGCATCCTCGACGGTATCCCCGCCTTTCTGTACCTGCAGGCACCGGACTATTCCGTGCGATTTGCCAACCGCCAATTTCGGGAACAGTTCGGCGAGGCCGGCGATCGCCCCTGCTACGAAGTCGTAGCCGATCGCGACCAACCCTGTGAAACCTGCCCCACCTTCCGGGTATTTGAAACCCAACAATCCCAAAATTGGGAATGGCACAACGAAAAGAGCGGGAAAACCTATCAAATTTACGACTATCCCTTCACCGACACCGACGGAACTTTACTTGTCGTCGAAATGGGGATCGATATCAGCGATCGCAAACAAGTCGAAGCCGCCTTTGCCACGGCTAATTCCCGATTCGATCTGGTCAATTCCGCCACCAATGACGGATTGTGGGATATGGAAGTGATCGCGGGCGATCCGGTCAATCCCAATAACTCTTTCTGGTGGTCGCAGCAGTTCCGCTACCTGTTGGGATACGAAAATGAAACCGATTTTCCCAACCGCCTCGACAGTTGGAGTAATCGGCTGCACCCCGACGATCGCAACTGGGTTTTAGAAGCCTTCGTCCAACACATCAACGACCGCACCGGGACAACCCCCTACAACGTCGAATATCGCCTCCTCACCAAAGCCGGAGAATATCGCTGGTATAGCGCGATCGGTGCCACCCAGCGGGCAGAAGACGGCACGCCCCTGCGGATCGCCGGGTCCCTGCGGGACATCACCGAACGCAAACAGGCCGAAGCCAACCTCGAAACCATTGCCGCCGAACGGAAAGCCGAAGCCGAATCCCTCACCGAACAAGTCCTTAAACTCCTCGGCGAAATCAAAGGCGCCGCCAAAGGCGATCTCACCGTCAAAGCCGAAGTCACCAACGACGTCCTCGGCGCCGTCGCCGACTCCTTCAACTACCTCGTCAGCGAACTGCGGAAAGTCGTCAACGGCATCCAGCAACTCGCCCAACAAGTTACCCAAACCGCCGGAGAATCCATCGCCAGCACCGACGAACTGGCTCGCAGCGCCCGCACCCAAGCCCAACAACTCGAAGAAGCCCTGCGAAAAGTCGAGCGGATGGTCAACTCCATCAAAGATGTCTCCGACGCGGCTAAACGAGCCGAACAGGTCGCCCGGGAATCCGCCCAAACCGCCGAAGCCGGGGGGGTGGCCGTCGATCGCGCCGTGGAAGGCATCGACGAACTGCGCCGCACCATCGCCGACACCGCCAAAATGATGAAACGCCTGGGGGAATCCTCCCAGCAAATCGGCAAAATCGTCACCTCCATCTCCCAAATCGCCGCCCAAACCAACCTCCTGGCCCTCAATGCCACCATCGAAGCGGCCCGGGCGGGGGAACAGGGGCTCGGCTTCGCCGTCGTCGCCGAGGAAGTCCGCAAACTGGCTGAACGTTCCAGCGGTGCCACAGAGGAAATTTCCGAAATTGTCGGCACCATCCAAACCGAAATCGGCCGGGTGATGCAGGCGATGGAAACCGGCACCCAGGAAGTCGTCGAAGGCACCGAACTCGCCGCCCAGGCCAAAACCCACCTGGTGGACATCATCCGCGTCAGCCGCGAGATGAATGCCCTGATTGAAAATATCACCCGGGCCAGCAATAAACAGGTCGCCTTCGCCGAGGAAATTTCGAGTACCATGACGGAGGTGAACCAAATCGCCGACACCACTGCCCACAACGCCGAAGACGTGACCACCACCCTCAACGGGCTCTCCGTTGCGGTCGGCAAATTGCAGAAATCTGTCGCCAAGTTTCAAAGTTAATTAGAATGGGGAAATAAATTGATAATTATCAATTATCAATTATCAATTATCAATTATTTCCCCCCGACTCCCGACTCCCGACTCCCGACTCCCCATAAAAAATGGATGACTTCAGCCACCTAATCGGAACCTTTATTGCCGAAAGCCGAGATTTTCTCCAGTCGATGGAGGAAAATTTGTTGGCGATGGAGGAAGATGAGACACTCGAAGATCGAGAAAAGCGGGTGCAGCAGTTGTTTCGGGCGGCACACTCGATTAAGGGGGCGGCTTTGATGTTCGGGTTGGAAACCGTTGCCGATGTCGCCCATACTTTGGAGGATTGTTTTGGGATTTTGCGCGATCGCGCCGACCTCACTTCCCTGAATCCGGATACGATCACCGACTTGTTGAACGGGGTCGATCGCCTCAAAGAGTTGGTGGAAAAAACGAGCCGCAATGAACCTATAGTGGCTGATGAAATTGCTGGTATTTTACCAATAAAAACTCGCCTGCAAGAGCGATATGGGAGCAACCAATCCCCCGAACGAAGCCAAAGCGATTCACCCATTTCCGCCGATATTATTCGCACCATTTTCGATACAGAACTGCCCCCCCTCCTCGATCGCCTGGAAGCGGAACTGTCTCAAGTCACGGCCGAAACCCAGGCGAAAACCCTCGCCCAACTCAACGAAATTTACTATCAACTTTCGGGGATGGGGGCGATGTTGGAATTGCCGGAATTTTCCCGACTAGCCGAACCGCTGCGGGAACTGATCGACTCCCCGGAACTCTCCCCGGAATCCTTGCAAAAACAAGGCCTTGCGATCGCCGAGTCCCTGGGAACCGCCCGGGACCGGGTGTTGGAGGGCAAACCCATCACCGGGGCGAATACACCCGCAGAAACACCGCCCGAACCGGTGCTGGAAAAAACGGCCCCGCCCCCGACCCAAAATTGGCAGCGTCCCACCATCCGCGTGGATTTGGAACACCTGACGGAATTGGTGAATTTGGTGGGGGAATTGGTCATCCACCGCACCCATTTGGAAGTGCAACAGGCCCAAGTGCGATCGGAGGCCAAACGCATCCGTCGCAACCTGTTCGAGTTGAATCAATTTGGGGGAGAATTGCGGGATGAGTACGATCGCCTCAGTATTCATCCCCAGGTCAAATCGCGATCGCGCAGCCACCTATCGCGCCCCACCTTCGACCCCCTCGAACTCGACCGCTACACCGAATTCCACAGCACCGCCCAATCGGTAATCGAAACCACGGATGCGATCGCCCGGTCCAGCGCCCGCATCGACGAACTCTCCATCGGACTCGACGCCAACACCGAACAGATCCGCCGCATCACCGACCAACTGCGATCGCGGGTTTACAATTTGCGGGTGGTTCCCTTCAGCCGCTGCGTCGATCACCTGCCCCGGGCGCTGCGGGATCTCTGCCGCGCCCACGATAAAGATGTCAACCTCCTGCTGTTGGGACGGGAAACCAAAATCGACGAAAGCCTCGTCGATGCCCTCCGCGATCCCCTCGTGCAACTCCTCCGCAACGCCTTCGACCACGGCATCGAACCCCCCGAGGAACGTCGCAAAACCGGCAAACCCGCCAGCGGCCAGATCGAAATTGCCGCCGGCCACCAGGGGGGGCAAACCGTCGTCAGCGTCGCCGATGACGGCCGGGGCATCGACCCCGAGGCGATCCGCAAAAAAGCGATCGCCAACGGCATGGTTGCCGCCGAACAGGCGACGGACCTGTCCCTGGCTGATCTCTATGAATTCCTGTTCGCCCCCGGTTTCAGCACCGCATCCACGGCCACCCAGCTATCCGGTCGCGGGGTGGGACTCGATGTCGTCCGCACCAATTTACGGAAGGTGCGGGGGTCGATCAAAGTCGATTCCCGGCCCGGAAAGGGGACCCGTTTTATTCTCAAACTGCCCCTGATGCTGTCCATCGCCAGCGCCCTGTTGGTGCGGGTGGACCACAACACCGTTGCCCTGCCCCTGGATGCCGTCGAGGAAATTTTGCATCTCGAAGCCCACCAGATTCAGATGGCGGGAAATCAGCCGATGTTGCCTTGGCGGGGGGAATTTATCCGCCTCGTCCGTTTGCAGGAGTTGCTGCACTATAGCCTCCCGAACCCCGACGGGCCGTCCCCCGACCCCCTCAACCAAGATTACATCCCGGTTTTGGTCGTTGCGTCGGCCGAGGGCATTTTGGCGATCGCGATCGAGCGGCTGGTGGGCCAGCAGGAGATCGTCGTCAAACCCCTGCCCTCGCCCCTGTCCAAACCTCCGGGGATCGTCGGCAGTACAATTTTAGGAGACGGCAACGTGGTGATGATTCTGGACGTTGACGACCTGATCGCCGGGGTCAACCCCGCCACCGCCGGGACGACCGTGGCGGTGCAGGAACGGGCCGCCCCGACTGCCACCAGCGCCAACGGACGGGCCGCCCCCACCATTTTGGTCGTGGACGATTCCTATACGATCCGGCAATTGCTCTCGGTTCTGCTTAAACGCGCCCATTATCGCGTGTTCATGGCAAAAGACGGGCAGGAAGCCCTGGATCAATTGCAGGGGGGGATCGAGTGCGATTTGGTGATCGCGGATATCGAAATGCCCAAAATCGACGGGTTTGAACTGTTGCGAACCCTGAAATCTCAGCCGGTTTTCCGAGATCTTCCCGTCGCCATGCTTACCTCTCGCAGCGGCATGAAACACCGACAACTGGCGATTAGTTTGGGTGCATCCGAGTATTTTACCAAGCCGTACAACGAAAACCAATTATTGGAGGCGATCGCGACCCTGGTCAATCATTGATAATTGATAATTGTCAATTTTCCCTACACCCTACACCCCACACTCCACACCCCAAAATGACTCACCCCCACCGCTTCGGTGTCCCGAAGGCTCGGCAGCGCACCCCCACCCAAAAATTGATCGCCTTCGAGTTGGAGGGAGAATGTTACGCCCTCCCCATCGCCCGGGTGGTGCGGGTTCTGCACGAATTTAAAGTTTACGGTACCTTCAATCGTGGCCGGGGTTTGATTAAGTACCAGGGCGAGACGATTCCCCTCATCGATCTGGGCGTTCTCCTCCTCGATCGCGATCGGCCCCAAGTATACCATTACTCGATCATTTGTACGCCGGAAGAAACTCAATGTTCTGTTACAAATTTTTCCGAGTCTATCCGTCATAATAAAAAAGAAGATGCCTCGGAGCGATTTCAATATATTGCCATTCCGATACCGGAGTTGCCGAGGGTGTTAGACGTTCCCGAATCCCAATTTTCAGACGTTCCCGATTCCTATCGCCAGGGAAATCTGGGGTCGGTCATTGAAAAACTCATTCATCCTTCCGAAGATGACCTATTCTTTTATCTCAACTTAGAACAGCTTTTAAAACGAATTGAGGTTTAGTGAGAATGCCCCCCAAACGAAACCCGAAAGCAAACCCGGCAATTCTCGACCGCGACACGATGGATGATTGCCGACACCTTCGCTCCGTCGTCGCCGACATTCCGGGGGTTATTTTTCAATATGTCATCTCGGCGGACGGTGACGGTGAATTTACCTACATCAGCCCCGGATTCTCGGAGATTTACGAGATCGAAGCGATCGATAAAAAACGTTTGTTCGAGTTGATTTGGGGGGTTGATGACGGGGAAAATTCTGCCGATATTATTTCTCCAAGTCGATCCTATCAGCGACAGTGGCAATACGTCAATCCCGGCGGTCAAATCAAATTGTTATTAACCCGAGCTCGACCCAAAAAAGGAGAAAAAAATGAAATTGTTTGGAATGGGACGGTTGTGGAATTGGCGGGCGATCGCACCCTGGAATTGAACGATCAATATAATGCTGATTTCCTTCATAACGGTCAATATTTATTTGATAAAACACTCGGTTATAATCCGGACGAATTCTTGAAACCGAGCCGGCGAAAACTCCTGATTGCGGTCCAAAAGCGAATCAGCGAATGGCTGAAAAATCGCCGGGAAATTGCCCGACTGTTCGATCACATTATCGATCTGGTCGCCATCCTCAACCCGGAGGGAAAAATTAAGTTTCTCAACCCGGCTTGGGAAAGGGCGATCGGACGGGATTTGAATGAGTTGATAGACGGTCAATTTTCCGAACTCGTCCCTGATGAAGATCGAGATCGAGTATTAGCCGAGTTTGAAAATTTAAAACGGGGAAATATCGCCACATTTGACACCCAATTTTTGAGTCAAAACGGGGCAAAAAAGTGGATGTCTTGGACGTTCGTTCCGGTTCTGGATTTCGATGCCATCTATGGTGTCGGTCGGGATATTACGGAAAATAAAGCGATCGAGCAAAAGTTGCGGGAGAGAGAGGAACTATTCCGCACCGTGGCGGATTTTACCTATGATTGGGAATACTGGATCGATCCCGACGGAAAAATGCGCTACATCTCCCCGTCATGCGATCGCATCACCGGATATCCGGCCGCAGCATTTTTAGCCGATCCGACGCTTTTGGAAAAGATTATTTTTGCGGACGATCGCGATCGGGTACTTGCCCATTTGAATGGAGAATCGACTGAGGATGAAGGGGTAGAATTTGATTTCCGAATTGTCACCCGCGACGACAAAATTCGCTGGATTGGTCATATTTGCTGGCCGATTTACGACGAAGCCGGACGGTATCGGGGGCGGCGGGCCAGCAACCGAGATATCACCGAACGGAAGGAAACCGAAAAGGCGACGATGCGGCTGACCCGGGACTTGAAAATGGCCCAGCATATCGCCCACGTCGGCAACTGGGAATATAACGTCGCCACCCAAGAAATTAACTGGTCCGAGGAACTGTTCCATATTTTCGGTTTGGCGGAAACAAAAACAAGTCCGACCTTTAAAAAATTGCTGCAATTGATTCATCCCGAAGATCGAGAGATGTGGCTGCAAAAAGTCGAACGAGCGTTGTCGGAAGGAGTCTCCTACGAAATCGACCATCGAATTATTCGGCCCGACGGGGAAATCCGCTACATTCACGGCCGGGGCGAAGTGGTTCGGAACGAAGCCGGACAGGTTTTGCGGCTGTTTGAAACGGCGATGGATATCACCGATCGCAAAACGGCGGAAATCGATTTACGCGATCGCGAACAGTTCCTCACCAGCATCTATGACGGCATCGAACAGGCGATTTTTGTGATCGATTTAACTCCCGACAATGATTTTCGTTATGTGAGTTGGAACCCGGCAACCGAACAAATTACCGGAATCAAATCCGAGCAGATCCGAGGACAAACCCCCGAAGCTATTTTCGACCCTGAATATGCCGAAATTTTTCGATACCACTACCAAGATTGTATTGATCGAGGGACATCTGTCTGTTATGAAGAAACGGTCAATTGGAATAACAAGGAAATTTTTGTCCTCACCACCCTCAATCCAATTTTTGATGAATCCGGGCGGATGTATCGGATCGTCGGTACTTCCTTCGATATCAACGATCGCAAAACAATGGAAAATAATTTGAGGCGATCGGAGGCCCAACTGCGGGCACTCGCCGAACGGGAAACCCTGCAAAATTTCATCACCGATTTAATTCGCAATTCCCTCGACCCCGACACGGTATTGCTGACCACAGTTTTGGAAATTCGCCGTATTTTGGATATCGATCGCACCTATTTCGTGTGGTATCGGACGGACTCAGAACCCCCGGAATGGGAAGTCCGCAAAGAAGCCAAAATCAACACCTTACCCAGCATCACCGAACTCTATCCCGGCGATGCCCTGCACCCGGTCAGCCAATATGTTTTAGCCGGAGAACTCATCCAAATTGATGATATCATCACCTGTACGACCCCGGCGATCCGCAATTTTTTCCTCGTCCTGGAATTCAATTCGGTGTTAATTTTACCCATCCAAACCCAGCAGCAAAAAAAAGGTGCGTTGGTGTTGGCACACTGCCAGGACATCCGCCCCTGGACGAAAAGCGAAGTGGAATTGTTGGAGGCGATCGCCAATCAGTTGGTGATCGCCTTAAACCAAGCCGAATTGTATACGGAAACCCAAGAAGCCGCCCTCATTGCCCGGGCCAAAACGGAAGCCCTCAAACAAACCCTGCACCAACTCCAACAGGCCCAGGTACAATTGGTTCAATCCGAAAAAATGTCGAGTCTCGGACAGATGGTGGCGGGTATAGCCCACGAAATCAACAACCCCGTCAGTTTCATCTACGGCAACATCACCCACGCCCAAGAATATACCAAAGATTTGGTAGGATTGATCGAACTGTATCAAAAACACTATTCCGAAACCGACCCGGAAATCGAAGACGAAATTGAGGCGATCGACCTGGAGTTTTTAATTGAAGATTATCCCCGGATTTACAAATCCATGAAAACCGGAGCCGATCGCATCCGAGATATCGTCAAATCCCTGCGAACCTTCGCCCGACTCGACGAATCCGAAGTCAAAGATATCGACCTGCACGAAAACATCGACAGTACCCTGACGATCCTGGAAACCCGTTTTAAAGAAAAACCCAAACACCCGGCGATTCAAATTCAAAAACAGTACGGAGAATTACCCCGCATCGAATGTTACGCCGGACAATTGAATCAGGTTTTGCTGAATTTGTTCAATAACGCCATCGACGCCATCCACGATCGCGATCGCGATCGCTCCCTCGAAGATATCATTTCCGACCCAAGCTGTATTTGGATCAGCACCATACTCACGGAAGCCAAAACCGTCCAAATTCGGATCGCCGACAACGGCGTCGGCATGAGTCCCGAGACAGTCGCCAAAATCTTCGATCCCTTTTATACCACCAAGCCCGTCGGTGCGGGGACGGGTTTGGGTCTGTCCACCAGCTATCAGATTATCGTGGAAAAACACGGCGGCAGCCTGCGCTGCGTCTCCCAGGAAGGGGTCGGAACTGAGTTCGCGATCGAAATTCCCCTCACCCTCCCTCACCGCCCCCCAGAACCGCAGTGAAAAGAGGTTGGGTGGGGAATCTAACATCAGGGCGCAAGCCAGGGGCCCCTACCGTTTCGACCGGGATTTGATGTGATTTGGAGATTTCGGAAAATCTTGATGGCGGCGAGGATAGTGAAAGCGACCACCCTGATATTTTAGGATCGTGCCGGACGCTCAACCGCAAGCCATGACTCTAGAAACCTCCAAATTCCCCAACCTGCAACGGGCGATCGCGGCGGAACTCTCCCCCGAGGGACTTTTCTCAAGCCTCGTCGCCGGTGTCGTCGTCGGCGCCATCGGCGTGACGATGTGCATCTCCTACGCCGCCCTGATTTTTTCCGAACACCTGGCCGAATTCCTCACCGCCGGGATCGGTATCGCCTTTTTCAGCGCGGGGACCATTTGCGCGATCGTCGCGGTTTTGAGTTCTTCCCCCGCCGGGATGATCGCCATTCCCCTCCCCGCCGCCGTGCCGATTTTGGCGTTGATGGTGGCCGAGATCGGCGATCGCCTCCCCGAAGACGCGCCCCCCGATATTTTATTTTCAAGTGCGATCGTCGCGATCGGTTTGACGGCTTTAATCACCGGCGTTTTTCTCCTCATCCTCGGACTCCTGAAAGCCGGAGAGTTGATCCGCTTCATCCCCTATCCCGTCGTGGGCGGCTTCCTCGCTGGTGTCGGTTGGCTGCTGTTCGAGGGGGGGTTCGCCGTCACCACCGGGGAAGAATTGAATTTGGCGGAATTGCCGCTGTTATTTGCACCCGATTTGTTGCTGCGGTGGTTGCCGGCGTTGGCGTTTGCGGTGGCGTTGCTGCTGCTGTCCCGCCGCTATCCCAATTTTCCGGTGCTCCCCGTCGGCTTCGTTGTGGCGTTGGCGTCTTTTTACCTAATTTTGGCGTTCACCGATACGTCTTTGGCGACGGCGACGGACGGGGGGTGGTTGTTGGGTCCGTTTCCCGAGGGGGGCGGTTCCTGGCGTCCGGTGGGTTTGGAGACGCTGAAACGGGCGAATTGGTCCGCGATCGGCGATCGCCTGGGGGATATGGGGGCGATTACGATTATCACCACTTTGGAACTGCTGCTGACGGCGAGTAGCATGGAATTAATCACGAACCGCGATATCGATTTGAACCGGGAATTGCGGGCGGCGGGGGTCGCCAATTTGCTGTCCGGTTTGGGCGGCGGTTTGGTGGGTTCCCACGTCACGTCTTTGAGCGTTTTGGCGACGAAAATGGGCGCGTCGCGGCGGTTGGTGGCACTGTCGGCGGCGGCGGTTTTTGCGGTGATGTTGGCGGTGGGAATTTCGGTTTTGTCGCTGTTTCCGAGGGTGGTTTTGGGCGGTTTCCTGCTGTTGCTGGGGCTGTCGTTTTTGGTGGAGTGGCTGTACGACGCCTGGTTTGAGTTGCCGAAGTCGGACTATTTTTTGGTGATTGTAATTTTGTTGGCGATCGCAACTTTTGAACTGTTGGAAGGGGTGGCGGTCGGTTTGGTGGTGGCGATCGTTTTGTTCGTCATCAATTACAGCCGCATCGACGTGACCAAACACACGTTTTCGGGTGCCAACCGCAAGAGTTACGTCCAGCGATCGCGGGATCAGGAATTGTTGTTGCAGGAACGGGGAGAGAAAATTTACATCCTGGAATTGCAGGGATTTATCTTTTTCGGAACGGCGAATAAGTTACTCAAGCAAGTTCGGGAACGGTTGGGGGCGGAAGACAAACCGCCGCTGCGGTTTTTGGTGCTGGATTTTCGGTTGGTAAACGGCCTCGATTCTTCGGTGGTGGTGAGTTTCGCTAAGTTGCGCCAGATCGCCCAAAAGGAGAATTTGGCGATCGCATTGACGAACCTAAAACCGGCGGTGGAATCTCAACTCGAACAGGGCGAAATTTTGGAATCTGAGGACTCGACATTCCGGGTGTTTGCCGACCTCGATCGCGGTTTGGAGTGGTGCGAAGATCGGCTTTTGGAGGAGTCGAAGTTGGATGATTCCGGGGTTTCTCCCCTGCCGGAACAACTGCGGCGGTTCATTGCCGAACCCCGAGATGTCGAGACGTTGATGGGGTATTTTCAATATTTGGAAATTGCCGCCGGTGAGACTTTATTTCGCCAGGGCGATCCCTCCGACGGTTTGTATTTTCTGGAGTCGGGACGGGTCAGCGTTGTTTTCGAGTTGGAAGACGGGAGCAAAAAGCGGGTGCAAACCTACACCAGCGGCACGATTTTGGGTGAGATGGGGTTGTATCAGAACGCGCCGCGATCGGCTTCCGTTATCGCCGAAGAAAATAGCGAGCTTTACCACCTTTCGACAGCCGCATTTGAGAAAATAGAGGCGGAACAGCCGCAGTTGGCACAAGAATTTCACAAGGCGATCGTCCGGCTGTTGTCGGCCCGTTTGAAACAGCGATCGGCGGAGTTACAACATTTGTTGCAGTGAGTTTTTATTATCTGGGAACTGCCTCTGATTTCACCCGCCTTGAAATGAATTTCAAGGCTCACAGCAAAAGTCCACGCTTGCGTGGACTCGGTTGGACATAGACTATAGCAATCGGAAATCATTTGAAAATTGTCTAGCCCCCAAACCCCCAATTCTGGGGGCTTTGAACGAGTCGGATTTTTACGAATCATTTCACACTGCTATATCCCGATCGCCATATCATATCAGATCCGGTTATCCCCTCCTAAACCTCCCCAATCATCTGAATATGATTTGAGCGATCCCCCTAAATCCCCCTTAAAAAGGGGGACTTTGAGAACCGTTATTAACCCCAAAATAGAGGCGGGAGTAGGCATTGCGATTTATTGGTAGGGGCAATCTCCTTGATTGCCGCCGCGACCGCCGCCGCGACCGCCGCGACCCCGCCCTTGACCTTGACCGAGTTGGGCGCGTTGTTCGGGGGTGAGGGTGTCGCGAATTTGCAACTGTGTCTCGAAGCGCTGATCGCCCAAAGCGCGGCTCAATTCCTGATTGTTTTGACGCTGTTGGCGCAGTTGTTCGGCGCTGGCGTCACTTTGCCGGAGCGATCGCATTTGATCGCGATTTTCCCGCAATTGCTGGCGCTGAGTGTCGGAATCGGCGTAGGTGCGATCGCGAATTTCTTGGATTTCTTGCTGTTGTTCGGCACTCAAATTTAAACCATTGAATCCCATGCCACGACCCGGACCGGCGAAGGCCGCCGCAGCACTCAGGGGAAGAAATAAACTCGTCACTGCAATTGTAGAGAATAATTTTTGCATTTTCATCGTCCGATCTCCTTCAATCTTGTTTTGAGGATTGACTCTTTCGAGCTTTGATTTCATCATAGGGGTGGAGGGGGCGCGATCGCCTCGATCAAAGTTCCCAATTTCGATGGTCACAATGTCGGATTGAAATGAAGGTTGGCGATCGCACCAAAGACCTATTCACCTAGTCCTTAAGTACCAAATGCCCGAGGTTGGTAGGAGATTTTACCCTTTAAATGGGCGGCAGATGCGTTTTAAACTATAGCAATTCAACGAGATATTTTATCCCCCATGCGATGGTTTCGTCGTCCGAAGTCTCCGGTGCCCCTTCTACTGTACTTGGAATGGGTTTTAATCGCGATCGCCCTTTTGACGGCTTTTAGCCCCCTCCCCCCCGCCTACCGTCCCGGTTGGATGCGGCAGGAAGTCCACTCTCAAGTCCAGTCCCCCGACGGCCCGCCCGGTTACGGGAGACGGCGAATGATGGGTCCGCAAAATTTGCCCCGCCAACCCTGGTTTCCCGCCGGCGTGGCGGTCAGCATCGCCAGTTTGGGCCTGATGGGGTTGAGGCTGCCGGGGCGATCGCAAAAAGCCCCGATCCGCTGGCTGTACGCCGGTTTGGGCTTCGGCTTCAGTTGGCTGGCCGTGGCCTTCGGCGGGCAGGGAACCAGCTTTTTCTCGGCCCTGCTGCTGGTGGTGGCCATCCGGGCCTGCCTGTTATTTTCCTGGCGGGGGCGAATTGTCGTCGCCCTCCTCGCCTACGGGTCCTTTCTCCTGTGGGCGTTTCTGCGGCTGCACGGTTTGGAACATCGGTCTTCTGACCCCCTGCACGGGCTGATTTTAACCCTGACATTCAACAGCAGTTTGCTATTCGGATTGGTGTTAGTTTTTGTCCTGTTATTGGTGGGGGCGTTACTCTCGGAACAGCAGAGCCGCCGGGAACTGGCCGAGGCGAACCGGCAGCTTCGGGAGTACGCGATTTTGGTCGAAGACCGGGCGATTTTGCAGGAACGAAATCGCATCGCCCGGGAAATTCACGACTCGGTTGGACACAACCTCACCGCCCAAAGTATCCAACTGGAAAATGCCGCGTTATTTCTACCCGAAGATATGGAGCGGGCCGATCGCCACCTCCGACAGGCTCGGGAGTTGGGACGGGAGGCGTTGAAAGAGGTGCGGGCGTCCGTGGCGACGCTGCGATCGCACCCTTTGCAACAGTCTTTTTTGCCGACCCTCTCCCACCTGATCGAAGACTTTCGACGCACCACGGCGATCGAATTGGAGTCCCATCTGGCGGTGGAAGAAACCCCGCCGACGGACATCGCGATCGCCCTGTATCGGGTCGTCCAGGAGGCCCTGACCAACATCGCCAAACACGCCGGCGCCACCCGCGTCCGCCTGTCTTTGGTGGAAGATTCGGGGCAATTTTATCTGAAAATTCGCGATAATGGATGCGGTTTCAACCCCCGAGAAAATACCACCGGATTCGGGTTGCAGGGGATGGGGGAACGGATCGCCGCCCTGGACGGGGAATTTGAGCTGGTCAGTTCTCCCGGCGAGGGGTGCAAAATCGAAGTTAAACTCTCAAAAAATAAACGCCATGATTCGAGTTCTGTTAGTTGATGATCAGGGGATCGTCCGGGAAGGGTTGCAAAGTCTGTTGGAGGCGAAACCGGATTTGGAGGTGGTCGGACAGGCCGAAAACGGACAAATTGCCGTAGAATTGGCACTGCAATTAAATCCGGACGTGGTGTTGATGGACGTGCGGATGCCGGTCATGGACGGGGTGGCGGCGACGCGATCGCTCCAGGAAAAAAAACCGGAAATAAAGGTATTGGTATTGACCACATTTGACGACGATGAATATGTCAGCCAAGCCATGCAGTCGGGGGCGAAGGGTTATTTGCTAAAAGATACGCCCTCGGAAGAGCTCGCCCAGGCGATCCGTTCGGTTCAAAAAGGTTACACCCAGTTGGGGCCGGGACTGTTGGAAAAGGTGATGGCGGCGACGCCGAAACCTCCCGAACCAGAACCGATACCGGAGGAATTCCAACAGTTGACACCGAGGGAATTGGAGGTGGTGCAGTTGATCGGCCGGGGCTACAACAACCGGGAAATTGCCGAGGAATTATTCATCACCGAACGGACGGTAAAAAATCACGTTTCGAGTATTTTAAACCGCCTCAATTTACGCGATCGCATCCAGGTGGCGTTGCTGGCGACCAAACATCACATGACAGAATAAAAGGGAGTGGGAAGTGGAGACTTTGGAGAAAATAACGGCTTGGTTTCCCGGCGGATTGTTGATGGACTGACAGGATTGGTTGGGGTATCGGGTGGATATTGTGACGGAACCGGGTTTGAGTCCTTATGCCACGTCCCCCCGGACTTCCTGACTCCCGCCCCGTTCATCCGGCGGGGGTACTGACCCTGAACTGCCGGAGGTGAAGATTGGCATCCTGCGGACTAGACGGTGATAGTAAGCTGTTTAACGCCCGGTAGGGGTATAAGGTAGTCACCTCCATCGCAAGAGAGAGTGAATAGACGATTTGACAGAATGGCAGTCTTGTGATAGAAGTATTGCTTTTTTTAGCAATTATCAAGTTTTGTTGCCAAGGGATATACACTCATCATCCCCCGTGCTAAGACGGAGTGGAGTGCAATCTGAGTGCAACGGTGCAAGATTTAGCTGTTTGCTTAAGCTACATCCCTTACGAGAAAAGGACGAGAGCTTGAAAGCCGTGTCTTTTTAAAGCACGGATGAAAAGCGAACGGCGACTTCAGTCGCCTTGAAAGTTTCTATTTTATGAGCTATGCTCATAAAAGCAAGTCGGAAAAAATCTGCGTGAAGAATCGTCCTAGTACGGAGAAATCCCGGTAAGTAAGTCCAGCGGTTAGAAATTTTCTAGCGTCAGTGTGGCTACACCACTGCAAGCAATGGCAGGTCGAGGAGCGTACCAAATTGGCTAGTGATAATATCTGAAAGCAAAAGTAAAGTAAGCGCAATTATTGAGCGTGTAGAGGCACTTTGATAATGCCTTTGAGAATCCAGCTTTGGATTACTTAAGAATCTGCGTGGTTTTAACCCGCAGAGTATCAAAGACAAAGGGAATTGATAGGCGAGCATGGAGGGACTTGAACCCCCGACCCTCAGAACCGGAATCTGATGCTCTATCCACTGAGCTACATGCCCTCGTATAGAAGTGAGTATAGCACAGATGGGAGGCAACAGGGAATAGGGGGCGGGCAATTTAGGTCAAAAGCTTTCGTTGTGGGGGTTTGAGTTCCGATCGCACTCCTGATGCCCATTCCGATCGCGCCGATTGTGATATGCTGCAAGGTCGAAAATTCTCGTCAGCCACAGTATGGACTCGATTCTCATTCAAGGCATCCGCAGTTACGGCTACACGGGCTATCTGCCGGAGGAACGGACGTTGGGGCAGTGGTTCGAGGTGAATGTGCGGCTGTGGTTCGATTTGCGTCTGGCGGGGCAAAGCGACGCGATCGCCGATACCCTGGACTACCGAGAAACCATCGCCATTGTGGATCGGATTGTGAAGACGGCCAAATTTGCGTTGATTGAACGTCTCGCAGAAGCGATCGCGGACGCCCTCCTGAACCAATCCCGCGCCGAACGGGTTCAAATCCAACTGATCAAACTCGCCCCCCCGATCCCCGACTTCGGTGGACACATTCAAATCGAAATCATCAGGCCCTGAAGAGAGGGAATAGGGAATAGGGAATAGGGAATAGGGTTTACCCTACACCCCACACCCTACACCCCACACCCCAACTCTAGCCGTTGGTCATGGCGTATTCGGGACTGGCGTTGAGATATTCCTCGCCGGTGAGGATCTTCACGTTGCCGTCGTCGTCCATGTCCATCAGGGCGGCGTCGCCGGAGTTCAGTTCGCCGGACAGCAGGGCTTCGGCCAGCACGTCTTCCATCAGGTTCATGATCGCCCGACGCAGGGGACGCGCACCGTAGTTGGGATCGTAGCCGACTTCGACGATGTGATCCTTGAAGCGATCGCTCACTTGCAAGGTGATTTCCTTCTCCGCCAGACGGCCGAACACTTCCCGCAGCAAGATATCGGCGATCTGCTTCACCTCGTCCTTGGTGAGCTTGCGGAAGACGATGATCTCGTCGAGGCGGTTGAGGAATTCCGGGCGGAAATACTGCTTCAACTCCTCGTTGACGAGGTTGCGAATCCGGGTGTACTGCACGTCTTCCTCGGGGTCGGCGAACTCGAATCCGATGCCGCCGCCGCCCTTTTCGATCACCTTCGATCCGATATTGGAGGTCATGATAATCAAGGTGTTCTTAAAGCTGACCGTGCGGCCCTTGGCGTCGGTGAGGCGTCCGTCTTCCAAAATCTGCAACAGCATATTGAAAACGTCCGGGTGCGCCTTTTCGATTTCGTCGAACAGGATCACCGTGTAGGGGCGACGGCGCACGGCTTCGGTGAGTTGTCCCCCTTCGTCGTAGCCGACGAATCCGGGGGGAGAACCGATCAGCTTGGACACCGTGTGGCGCTCCATGAATTCTGACATATCCAGGCGGATCATGGCCTCTTCCGAGCCGAAGAAGTAGGCGGCCAGGGCTTTAGTGAGTTCGGTTTTTCCCACACCTGTGGGTCCGGAGAACACGAAACTGGCGATCGGGCGGTTGGGGTTCTTGAGTCCCACCCGGGCGCGGCGGATGGCGCGAGAGACGGCGCTGACGGCTTCATCCTGGCCGATGAGGCGCTGGTGCAGGGTGTCTTCCATGTGCAGCAGCTTGTAGGACTCGGATTCGGTCATCTTCGTGACCGGGATTCCCGTCCAGGCCGAAAGCACGTTGGCGATGTCTTCTTCCGTCACCATCAGGTCGGCTTTGATGGAGGTTTCCACTTCGGAGGCGGATTCGATTTGGTCGCGGATTTCCAGTTCGCGATCGCGCAGTTCCCCGGCTTTCTCGAAATCTTGACCCTGGACGGCGGAATCTTTTTCCTTGACCACTTCGGAGAGTTCCCGCTTGAGATCCTTCACTTCTGGCGGCAGTTTGGAGTTCATCACCCGCACCCGAGAACCGGCTTCGTCGATCAGGTCGATCGCCTTGTCGGGGAGGAAGCGATCGCTGATGTAGCGGTGGGAGAGGGTGGCGGCGGAGTGCAGGGCCTCGTCGGAGATGGTGAGGCGGTGGTGCTGTTCGTAGGCGGACCGCAGTCCGAACAGGATCTCGATGGTTTCTTCGACTGTCGGTTCGCCCACCATCACGGGTTGGAACCGGCGCTCCAGGGCGGCATCCCGCTCGATATATTTGCGGTATTCGTCCAGGGTGGTGGCACCGACGCACTGCAATTCGCCCCGGGCCAGGGCTGGTTTGAGCATATTGGCGGCGTCCATCGTCCCCTCGATCGCTCCGGCACCCACCAGGGTATGGATCTCGTCGATCATCAGGATAATATTGCCGGCGGTTTTGATTTCATCGACGATCTTCTTGAGGCGTTCCTCGAACTCCCCCCGGAAGCGGGTTCCGGCTACCAGCGTCCCCATTTCCAAACTGACCACCTGGCGGTCTTCGAGGAGTTCGGGGACGTTGCCGTTGACGATGCGCTGGGCTAACCCTTCCGCGATCGCCGTTTTACCCACACCGGGTTCGCCGATGAGTACGGGGTTATTCTTGGTGCGGCGTCCGAGAATTTGGATCACCCGCTCGATCTCGCGGTTGCGTCCGACGATGGGATCGAGTTTGCCTTGTGCAGCCAGTTGGGTGAGGTTGGTGGAAAATTCGTCCAGCGTCACCGTCTTTCGGTTGCGGCCTCTTGAGGTTCCCCCGGCCGGGGCCGCGGCCACTTCTTCGCCCAGGTTGCGGATCAGTTCCGTCCGCAGTTGGGCGCGATCGATCCCGAAGTTTTCCAGAACTTTGGCCGCGACGCCCTCATCGTCCTGCAACAATGCCAATAAAATGTGTTCCGGGGCGATGTAGTTGTTGCCCAGTTGCCGCGCTTCTTTCATTGCTCCCTCGAACACCCGCTTGGCGCGGGGCGTGAAGGGAATTTCCGGCGGCATGAAGCCCGAACCCCGGCCGATGATGGATTCGACCTCGCGGCGGGTATTGTCCAAATTCAGGTTTTTATCGGAAAGCACTTTCGCTGCCACGCTGGTGCCTTCTCCGAGAATCCCGAGCAACAGTTGCTCCGTCCCGACAAAATTGTGTCCCAAACGTCGCGCCTCTTCCTGAGACAGCATCACGGCTTTGATGGCTTTATCTGAGAAGTATTCAAACATTCGTCTTTTTCCCGTCCAGCTATTGTACTTAGCTAACCCTGGAGGCCTGTTTGGTTCCGTACAGGAGTAACATCACACCCCCAAGATGTGTAAACTTTTGTGTATTTTCGATATATCTACTGTATCGCTCTCGGGCAAATCATGCAGTGAGGAGAGCCGTAATTTGGGGAGTCGGGAGTCGGGAGTCGGGAGTCGGGAGCGGGGGAGCAGGGGGAGCGGGGGGAGCGGAGGAAGCGGGGGAAGCGGAGGGAGCGGGGGGAGCGGAGGAAGCGGAGGAAGCGGAGGGAGCGGAGGGAGCGGGGGAAGTGGGGGAAGTGGGGAAACGGGTAGAACATCTGCACCGCTTGGGAATCAATTCCCCGAGGGCGCAAGCCTTGCGCCCCTACCAGCAAAAATCATCTGAAGATGATTGGGGAGGTTGTCCGGATCTGATATCAACTTGCCTCCCCTGCCTCCCCTGCCTCCTCTGCCTCCTCTGCCTCCTGGAGCCCCCTACTCCCTACTCCCTACTCCCCACTCCCTACTCCCTTCATCGACATTTGGGACAGCAGCCAGTTGGCCATCGTCGCCCGCCGGGTTTGTCTGGGGCCGAAGGTGCCGATTTTGTAGCCTTTGAAGCCGAGTTGCTCTTTGAGGAGCTGTTTGTTTTCTTTGGGGATGGAGCGGGTGAGTTTGACGGTGGCGGGGCGAGAGTCGATGAAGTCGGGGGGTTCGGGGTAGGTTTCCCGCCAGTCGGGATCGACTTGGGTGGCGTCCCAGCGATCGCTTTCCGTATCATAACGGTAGCCCAAATGGTGCCAGACGAGTTCGTTGACGGTGCGATCGTCGAGGTCTTCGTTGAGGATGGCCCAGATGGTTTCGGTGTTGAGGGGTGGCAGTTCGGACATGGAATTCGATTGAATACTATTTTTGGGGCGTTGATTTTTTAATCATGCTTATAGCTATGTTGCCCCCACGGAATTATCATAGGCGATCGCGTTTCCGGTGTCAATCCTGTTGTTGATCACTCCAAACCCCTTACCTTATCATGGGGTTACAGCCGTTGATTTTTAGTCAATTATTATGTCCCCTTAACATACCCACATCATAGCCATAAAATAAAAGGCGATCGCGAGAAACAAAAAAACAATAATTATGGAACTTTACTTAGAATAAACCTTTTATTTATCAAACCTGGATCTTTCTTATTCTAAGTTGGACGATTTGCAAGTTACCCGAATCCAAACCGATATCAAAATTGACGCTAGTATCGAGCTATCAGAAGAAGAATTGGATGAAAAAATGGCATTTGGAGACTACCCGGAACCCATTCAGGTTGGCCGAATGCAAGCCCATCGATTCGATTTGTATTACGACCAAGGAGAGGTCATAATTGTCGCCGATTGTCTGACATCTGACTTATCGTACTTCGCATCGTTCTGTCTATTGGAGGAAGGTCGGGAAGCCATAGAATACAAGCGCTACTTATTCTATATAAATAGCGTCTTCATTGAACCGAAATACCGGGGAAGAGATTACGGATTGCAGGCATTGGCGATGTTTTTACAGGGATTAGCCTGGGGCGAAGCCGTTGGTTGCCATCCAGTGCCAACCGACGACTTATCCGGCAAGTACCCGAAACAGAAAGGACAATCGCTTCTACGAAAATATTGGTCAAAAGTTGGATTAGAATCCTACAGCGAAAAGCACAATATTCTCTGGACTCCAAACTGGGAGATGCCGCGTTGGTTAAGACAAAAAATTTTTCAAGAGCGGGAATGGTATTAAAGCCAAGATTATTTCGCAGGAAACAACCAGAGAAAATCGCCCCAAAGACCGATGCAGTCAAGCTATTGCCGATCGCACCCTCTTCAAAATGCTATACTGTCCCCCATACCCTGGACGGACAGGTGCGGCGTTCCTACGTCCTCTGGCAAGAATATATCCCCCCGCTAATTGCCATCGAATGTGTGGGGGGATGGTTCGGAAGAACGCGATCGCGGGGCATTAACCCAGAAGAATTGTAAAGTAAATACGGGTCGTCAAGGTCAAATTCAATTAGGAGGTAAAATGATTCAAGAATATATTCAAAAAGCCATGCAAGTTGCCGAGTATGAACTCCTAGAAGATGATGAAGGGTTTTATGGTACAATTCCCGGAGCGACGGGAGTTTGGGCAACGGGAAGCACCTTGGAAGCCTGCCGTCAAGAACTGATGGAAGTTTTAGAAGAGTGGATATTGATTGGCATTTCTCAGGGTCATCAACTGCCGGAGTTCGGTGGGATTAGCTTGAAAGTGGAGCCGATCGCCTGATGCCACCTTTTGGCCCGATATCCCGTCGTCAGTTGATTGCCGTATTCAAATTCGCCGGTTTTTATGGACTCTATAAGAATCTGTTGAAACGGATTTTAAAACAAGCGTGTATTTCACAAGATGAGTGGGAAAATTTATATAGCGGTGTGAAATGATTCGTGAAAATTCGTCCAGTCAAAGCCCCCAGGATTGGGGGTTTGGGGGCTAGAAAATTTTACAAATGGTTGCACATTGCTATAGCACTTCGAGGTTGTGTTGAGAGAATTGCGATCGCACCCCCTTCAAAATGCTATACTGTCCCCCATACCCTGCGATGAAAAACCATCAGCCATGACCATCGCCCACCCCTCCGATCTGGGAGTTACCTCACTTCCGGATCATACCCAACTCCCCGACTCCGACGGCACCTTCGTGAAAAACTTTCAGGAGCATCCCCAGAGTATTTTACTCACCGATTCCATCCAACCGACCCTCGATCGCATTCACCCGGACGGACAATATGCGATCGGTCAGGATTGTGGCATTTACTGGCGCCTGACACAACCCCCGGAAAAAGGGGCCGAATGTCCTGACTGGTTTTATGTACCCAACGTTCCCCCCACCCTGGACGGACAGGTGCGGCGTTCCTACGTCCTCTGGCAAGAATATATTCCCCCGCTAATTGCAATCGAATTCGTGTCGGGGGACGGTTCGGAAGAACGCGATCGCACCCCTCTCTCCCAAACTTCAGAAGACCGCCAAAAACCAGGAAAATTTTGGGTGTACGAACAGATCATCCGCCCCGCTTTCTATGCCATTTATGAAGTACAAAAAGCCCGCGTTGAAGTCTATCAGTTAATCACCAATCATTACGAGTTAATGGAAGCCAACGAACGGGGGCATTATCCGATCGAGCCGATGGGTGTCGAGTTGGGAATTTGGCGGGGACGCTATGGCAACTTAGACTTGCCTTGGCTGCGTTGGTGGGATGGTGAGGGGAATTTGTTATTAACCGGAGATGAACGGGCTACAATTGAACGTCAGCGGGCGGAAAATGAACGTCAGCGGGCGGAAATAGCCGAATCGGAGTTGCAGCAGGAACGTCAACGGGCCGAACGGCTGGCGGAATTGTTGCGATCGCAGGGCATTAACCCAGAAGAATTGTAATCGAAGGTACGTCGCTAGATTTCCGGCGTCAACATTCCGACAACCCGAAATCCGATATAATCCTTGCCGTTGCGGGGGGGAAACCAGTAACGAACGGCAGAACGGCAGAATTTGGCGAAGTCACTCCAAGAACCACCCCGCAACACATGGTAATCATCACTATTAAGTTTTACCCAAGCCTCACCATCGCGGGGTAAACCCTCATAGTTTTCGTGATAGTCATCCTCGCACCATTCCCAAACATTTCCGTGCATATCGTATAAACCAAAAGCATTGGGGGGAAAACTGCCCACCGGGGTTGTCTTTCTCCGATCCTCTCCCTTCGCCGCCTCGCCGTAGGGAAAAGTACCCCGATAATTGACCCAATCCGTCGTTATCGTTTCCCCGAAATAAAAGGGTGTCGTTGTACCAGCCCGACCGGCATATTCCCATTCGGCTTCGCTCGGCAAACGATAGTTTTTTTGGGTCAGTTGGGAGAGCTTTTTACAAAAATCTTTGACACCCGCCCAATCAACCGTTTCGACGGGGTTTTGTGTCCCCTTAAAGTGGGAGGGATTGTCTCCCATCACCGCTTGATACTGTTCCTGAGTGATGGGGTATTTGCTCATGTAAAAAGGTGCGATCGCCACCTCGACCTGATTACCGCTGCCATCATTTTCATTGCTGCCCCGCCCCGCTTCCCCTTGGGGCGACCCCATCAAAAACGTTCCTCCGGGAATGGCGACCATCTCTAAGATGGTGTCGTTGACCCGTTCCTTGAAGACTTTCGCTTCCATCTGATGGCGGTCAATGACTTGTCCCCGCTGGTTAACTTTCACCACTTTAAATTGTTGGGTTTCTGTATGCAAAGCCATACATTTTTCGGATTATTTCACATTTAAATTATACCACAAGTGCCATTATTGGGAGTCAGTTTTTTTGGGAAAATTGCCCCCGTTTCAATCATCTAAAAATGCCAGGGTTAGCGTCTCCCCGTTCCGGCGGCGAGCGATCGCCAACAATCCTTCCATCACTTCACCATCCCCAAGGGTATAAATTTGGAAATCTTTGACTTCCGGACTGTTAAAGCCTGCCGCGAGGACGGTGGGTTCGCGATCCTGGCCGGTTTCATCATAATCGTAGTCCAGCATATTCGCGATCCGGTCGTCATAGTCAAGACCGGCAACCCGGGTTGCCGCGTCTAGTTCTAGCCGAATATTGGGTTCGAGGTCTGGAGTGCGCTGATAGATTAATTTCCATTCCCGCATCCAACTGATCAGGCTTGGAGAACTTTCTTCGGAACTCTCCCCCACAAAATATTGATATTGACGCAAGGCAACCGCTTCCAAATCGGCTTCGGGCTGAACCCGTTCGTAAAAAATGGTGACTCCCCAAGCATCTTGGCGAGGCGGACTGTAAAAGTCCATCAAATCCTGGGCATATTGGGGAATTTCAGGAGATAAAGACATCGTTAAACCGCGCAATTTTACCGTCAAAAATTATAAGCCATGAGTCGAATTTTTTTTATCTAAAAAGGCGAAAATCACCGTCTCTCCGTTCCGGCGATGACTGATCGCCAACAGTCCTTCCACGACTTCACCATCCCCGATGGTATACACTCGGAAATCTTCAACCTCCGGACTGTCAAAAGCCGTCTGGAGTACCGTATAGGCTTGCACATAGTCATCGGGATTGATGTTCAGAAACTTTGAGAATAGATTCTGATGCTTCTCCCCGGCGAGGGTAGCCGCGGCTGTTATTTCCGCTACAAAACAGGGGTCGATGTCGCGGGCACGCTGATAGATCAGTTTCCAAGGGCGCATCCAAGCGTCAGAATGTCGATCCCATTGCTCCCCGACAAAATATTGATAGTGGTGTCGGGCCATCTTTTCCAAATCCGCTTCGGGCTGAATTTGTTCGTAAAAAATACCCACTCCTCGAGCATCTTGGCGAGGGGGACTGTAAAAGTCCATCAAATCCTGGGCATATTGGGGGATGTCAGGAGATAAAGGCATGGGTTCGTCGATCGCGTTTTGGATCGATTATAATCGATCAGACTGAGAGAAGTACGATCGCACCGACAATCATTGAAAACAGAACAGATGAAAACGGTTTTATTTTGGGATATCGACGGAACCCTTTTAAATACCAAAGGGGCGGGACGTTTGGCGATGGAGGAAGCGATCGCGGATCTGACAGGCGATCGCGCCGATTTATCTTCTTTGAATATGGGGGGACTCACGGACTGGGATATTTGCAGCCAAATTTTGGAACAGTGCGGTTTGGAAGCGACGGCGGAGAATATCGAAAAACTCCAAAATCGCTACGTCGAACATCTCCCCGAAATGTTGCCGCGATGTCCGGGATATGTCCTGGCGGGGGTGCGAGAAATTTTGGAACAGTTGCGAGATCGGACAGATGTTTTATCTGTGGTTTTGACGGGAAATATGGAAGCCGGGGGACGGGCAAAATTGGCTCACTACGGACTTGATTCTCACTTTCCTTTGGGGGCATTTTCTGGGCGATCGCGCGATCGCGTGGAGATTGCGAAACGGGCCCTGATTTTAGCCCAGCAACAATTGGGAAAAGTCTCCCCGGATCGATTATATGTTATTGGTGATACGCCCCATGATGTGCGGTGCGGGCGGGCGATCGGGGCAAAAGCGATCGCGATCGCTTCGGGACACCACAGCGTTGAGGAGTTACGGAATTGCGGCTCTTGGTCCGTGTGGGACGCACTCCCCCACCCTCGGCAGTTTTTGGAGACGGTGGGGGTGGGACTTGGGAAAGCCGTTGGTTAACCGTCTATAATTCACATCTCTTGATAGTTTTGTTTGTTGTGCCA
>JBNGCR010000009.1:41988-60989 GCA_050045915.1 Limnospira sp. | reverse complement strand
GGGGGCTAGATCTTTCTCAGAATGAATCGATAATTATCAATTATCAATTATCAATTATCAATTAAAACGGTTGCCAGTCCCGGGCCTGCAGGCGCTTCAACTGTTGCAGTTGGCGGGAGAAGTAGCTACAGTCAAGGCGGCTGTAGTCGTACATTTTGGCCGTGCCCAGAGCGATCGCCCAAGCCCAGATTTGGGCAACCTGGGTGAAGGCGGGCAAGGTGTATTTTTCCCAGTCCGTCAGGGGGGAAACCGCCTGATATCCGTTTAAAAATGCGTCCCGGTTGCGGCGGCTCAAGCCACCCTGTAGGGATACTTGCAGGAATTTGGCGATGTCAAAAATGCGCCAGCCGTAGCCACATTGGTCGAAGTCGAACAGGGTGACGTCTCCCTCGGGGGTGAAGTGGGCGTTGCCGCTGTGGGGGTCGCCCCAGCAGACGCTCCACAGGGGCAGGGTTTTGGGGAAGTCGGCTAGTTGGGAGCGGATTTGGTTGGCGGTGGTTTTCAGGAAGGTCCGATCCTCCGGACGCCCCTGCAGGAAGGGGGCGATCGCTTCTACGGACTGATCCAGTAAATATTCTAAGGTGAGGGGCGGGCGATCGTGGTCGGTGGCAAACTGTTGTGAAACCTGGTGGAGGCGGGCCACCGTCGCCCCGAGGGTGTGACTCTGTTCTGAGTCGAGATCTCCGACGGGAACCTGTCCGGGGGCGTAGGTGAATAGGGCGGCGTATCGCGTCCCTTCCGGCGCGTTGATATCTACCGACAGGCATCCCTCCTTCGTCCGCAGGGCGCGGGCGACTGGGATATCCCGTTTCCAGAGATAGTCCAGCAGTTCCAATTCAAAGTTGGTTTCCGATCGCGATCGCCAGTGGTGGTGAGAAACCCGCAGAATGTAGGCGGTGTGGGCCGTTTCGATGATGTAAACGTCACTCAACCCCCGATGCCAAAATTGACATCCTTGCACCGCTTCGATGGGATATTGGGGGAGGACTTGAGAAATCAACGCATCGCAGGCTAACGTCGAATAGCTCACCGGAAATGTCTCTTCTTTCGTTGCAAACGAGAGTCGTGTTCCGTTCGCTCTGGGTCGGCTAATCGCAATCATGGTTCTGGATCTCCCTGCTCGGTAAGTGTTGGATTCAGTTGGGGGTTAGGTACGGGTGCGATCGGCTTCGGACAAGTTCGGGCGATCGCTCCTACTAACCGATGTTTTAGCCAGCATTTCGCTGCGCCTTTCTTGAGAAAATGGCATTCAATTCCAAGGTTTCTCTGGTTTTTTTTCTACGCTCAAAAATAATGCGAGGTTGTCGCTCTGGACTGAGACTTGCACCGATATGGGAAGGATTTGAACGATCGCTTCCGCTTGTTCAATAGGATAAATCCCCCGACTTAAAATTGTAAGGGGTAAACCTAATTTTTGATATTTGTTTACTTTGTCAGACCTTTTTAAACAATTCTTAATAATTCTCTCATCTGGGACGGGCGACCTGCTAGAATGCTCGGGATTTAAACTCACGCGCTGGGGTCAAAATAGATATACTACAAATTCTCATTTCCGGCAAGGTCGATTTGAACAAAATGCCCGATCGCCGCCCGCCGCGACACCGACACTTTTTTTTAGTCAAAATGTAAAATAAACTACAGTTTATAAAAATAAAATGTAAAATAAACTACAGTTTCGGAGATTGATTCATGTTATGAAAATCCGGTAAACTCTGGAATTCATCCCACTGGGCGAGTTGGAAACCCTTCGGCATCGGCCAACAGTACCCCAACAACGACTGGAAAGTGTTCCGGGCCATCTGGGAGAACGGCGATCGCCTCCCCTGCGGCAAAAACGGGGGTCGGAACTGCGGGAAATGGGCCGTCTGCCCCGACCCGTGAGGCGCGATCGCGGGGATGGTTTCGCCCGATCGCCGGTTGGATGTGCTTTTTTCCGTGGGCAAGGCCATTTCATTCTCGGTTAAAAATTGTCGTGGGAGACGGGGGGAACAAAAGTGAATTAACAATTAATAATTAATAATTAATAATTAATAATTATTCATGACTTGCTCCTTCTGGCCCTCTGCACCCCTTATATAGCATATAGCAGTGTGAAATGATGAGTAACAATTCGATCCAGTCAAAGCCCCCAGGATTGGGGGTTTGGGGGCTAGACAATTTTACAAATGGTTGCACATTGCTATAGATGATTTCTTGTTATAATCGGGATAGAGTTTCAAACAGAGCCATGAAATTGATGCGCCAGGGGGACGTGATTCTCCAACAAATCGACGAAGATATCGATACCCAAAATGAGAGAGTCCGAGAACATTCGGATTTAGTATTGGCGGAAGGGGAAGTCACCGGACACGCGCACCGCATCACGGAAGGGGAAGCGGAACTTTACGAGTTGGGAAATCGTCTCTATTTGCGAGTGCATTCGGACGCGGCGATGCTGACTCACGAAGAACACCGGGCGATCGCGATTCCGAAGGGAGATTGGATCGTGAGAATTCAGCGGGAGTACGAACCCGGAAGTTGGCGATCAGTGGCGGATTAGGAGTGAAAAATTATGACTCCTGAAAAAATTCTCATCATCGACGATAGCAAAGTCATCCGGATGCAGATTTTGGATATTTTGAAGCGGGAAAACGCTATCTTTCGGGAAGCTAAAAATGGCTGTGAGGCACTGGAAATTTTAGAAGAAGAAGGCGAAACTTTCACTCTGATCATACTCGATTGGGTGATGCCGAAGGTCGGTGGCAACGAGGTGTTTCGGAGGATTCAAGCCGACCCGAATTTGAGGCGGATTCCGCTGGTGCTGATGTCGGGGGAGAAAACGGAAGTCGATCGCACCCTTTCCCCGCATTTTTATCAGTTTTGCGAGTTTCTCAAAAAACCCTTTCCCAAAAGTGAATTTTTGCGGGTACTCGCCCTAGCTCAAGTCAAGGCGAAGCGCGATTGCAAACCATCAAAAATAGAAAAAATTACGCCGAAAATAGAGTTTGCAAAAAAGGAAGATTATCAAACCAATTCTGCCGAAAAAGTTCTCCTGATCGACGATAGTAAAATCATCCGGGCTCGTGTTTCGGAAATGCTCCGGGAAACCGGTGCCACAATTTTGGAAGCCAAGGACGGTCAAATAGCACTGGAAATTATCGAATCTGAGGGCGAAAATTTATCATTAATTCTACTGGATTGGCTGCTGCCGAAGGTTAGTGGCGTGGAGGTTTTTTGGCGAATTAAGAGCGATTCGGAGTTGCAAAAATTGCCGCTGGTGCTGATGTCGGGGCGGAAAATAGAAGTGGATGAAAGGCTGCCCCAGCGTTTTTATCAATATTGCGAATACATCGAAAAACTCTTCGATAAGGATGACTTGTTCAAGGCGATCGCATCGGCCAAGGAAAAGGCAAATCAACCCCACCCATTTACGCTCAACGGCGATCGCGGATTTCGCTTGCACGCCGTCGGAAAACCGGCTTTGATATTCGAGGATAATTATCAGGTTTACGCCCATAACGGCTGGATTTTTCGCGAGGGTTATTTCGGGGATATCACCTTACTCCGTCACGATCTGGACTCCCAACAACGCCTCCACGCCGAAGGGGAAGCCGCGATCGAATTTTCGGACGGCTACCGCCTCTATTTTCACCACGGGGTGAGACTGCCGGAAAAATACGGCCAACTGCACCCCCACCAGTGGAAATCCGAATGGTTGTTGGAAGAAGAAAATGCGGAATTACGGCGGATACTGATCCGAGAAATTGGCTACGGTCGAATTTGCCAGGAATTGCGATCGGTGGAGTTGGACAGTTGGGAAGAATATGCGCTGTTGCGGATCGAAAATCCCCAGGAAAATGAGCCGATTTGCCTGTTGAAAATGACCTGTCCGAGTACGGAATCGATTCACGCGCTGCGGGTGCCCCCCGACGTGACTTCGGCGCGGGAGGCAATCCGGTGGGTGAATTGGGAAATCGATCCGGAAGACTTTGCGATTCAAACTTAAAGGAGATGTCGAGCATGACAATTCAGCAGAAATACGAACCCGGAAGTTGGCGTTGGCGATCGCCGACGGATTAGGGAGGGCAAATTGTGACTCCTGAAAAAATTCTAGTCATCGAGTATAGCCCGACAATTCAATGTTTGCTTAAAGCCGAACTAGGCGAGGCATTAAATGCCGAAGTTGTCGAAGCCAGGAGCCGTAAAATTGCCGGAGATATTTTGGGCAGGGAAGGTCAAAATTTTTCTTTAATTATCCTCAATTGGCGGCTGCAAAAGCGGGATGGATTTGAGGTGTTTTGGCAGATTCAAACCGATACAGATTTGCAAAAAATATCCCTGGTTGTGATGGCGGAGAAAAAAGAAACGATTGATACCAAAATTCCCAGGTATTTTGAGCGATATTTTGAGTTTTTGAGTTTGCCTCTGGTGAGGGAGAAATTGTGGCGGGCGATCGCATCGGCAAAGAAAAAAGCCGGTCGATCGCACTTATTTATCGAGTCAGGTCAGCCAGGGTATCCCTTGCACGCGATCGGAACACCCGCTATGATATTCGAGGACGATTATCGGGTCTATGCCCATAACGGCTGGATTTTCCGAGAAGGCTATCTCGGGGATATCACCTTACTCCGTCACGGTCTGGACTCCCAACAACACCTCCACGCCGAAGGGGAAGCCGCGATCGAATTTTCGGACGGATATCGCCTCTATTTTCATCACGGGGTGAGACTGCCGAAAAAATACGGTCAACTGCATCCCAAGCGCTGGAAAGCGGAGTGGTTGTTGGAAGAAGAAAATGCGGAATTGCGGCAGATATTGATCCGAGAAATTGGCTGCGATCGCATTTGCAAACAACTGGGGAAAGCCGGAAAATCCCATCAATTTACCACCCTATTGGGCGATCTGGGGTTGCATTTGCACGCGATCGCGAAACCCGCTATGGTATTCGAGGACGGTTATCGCATCTACGCCCATGACGGCTGGATTTTCCGAGAGGGCTATCTCGGGGATATCACCTTAGTCCGTCACGGTCTGGACTCCCAACAACACCTCCACGCCGAAGGGGAAGCCGCGATCGAATTTTCGGACGGATATCGCCTCTATTTTCATCACGGGGTGAGACTGCCGAAAAAATACGGTCAACTGCATCCCAAGCGCTGGAAAGCGGAGTGGTTGTTGGAAGAAGAAAATGCGGAATTGCGGCAGATATTGATCCGAGAAATTGGCTACGGGCGAATTTGCAAAGAACTGCGATCGGTGGAGTTGGACAGTTGGGAAGAATATACATTGTTGCGGATCGAAAATCCTCGGGAAAATGAGCCGATTTGCCTGTTGAAAATGACCTGTCCGAGTACGGGATCGATTCACGCGCTGCGGGTGCACCCTGCCCTCACTTCAGCGCGGGAGGCGATCCGATGGGTGAATTGGGGAATCGATCCGGAAGAATTTGCGATCCAAACCTAGAAAAATGACATCAATCCGAGGTCAGACAAAATTTCAAATTGTGGGTGTTGAAAATGGCGAGGGGCGATCGCGGCCCGATCAGGTGACGACGGAGGAACCCCTGGAAATCCGCCTCAATTCCCCCCAAAAACCATCCCCATCACGAGATCGGATTTTTGCGCGATCGCCGGTTCAATATTGACTCGGAAGCGAAGCGAATTTTGCTCTGACCTCAATCGCGATCGGCGCGAAAAAAGAAGCCGCGATCGGGTCGAAGTCGCCCCCCAAAAATCAAAATGTAATAAATTGTATCAATTCCAACAATGAGATGCTACAATAGATCATATCATTACACCGTCCGAACGTTTGGGAGTTGGGTGTTTTTTATGGATTACAAACAAGAATTAATCACTACAATTCACGACTTTGGCTGCGATCTGGAATTGCTCGAAGGTCGCCTAACCCAACTCAGTGAAGTATCTCCGACCGCCGTACTGATCCCGGCCCTGTACGAAGAACTCGAACGGCCGGCACTCACCCAAATTCGGGACTGTTTGCGAGGGTGCGAATTTGTGAAAAATATCGTCGTCTGCGTGTACGCCAAAACGGCGGAACAGTACGCCCTAGCCGTGGAATTTTTTGAAGTCCTGCCCCAGCCGACTTGGGTAATTTGGGAAAACGGGCCGCGCGTCACCCAACTGATGGAGAAATTGCGGGAAAAAGGGCTGGATCTACTCAGTTTCAAAGGCAAAGGTCAGGCCGTCTGGCTGGGGTTGGGACTCGCCACCCTGCACGCCGAAGCGATCGCCCTCCACGACGCCGACATCATCACCTATGACAAATCCTACCCCCTGAAATTGCTATTTCCCTTGGTGGAGAAAGAGCTCGGTTTAGCCTTCAACAAAGCCTACTACGCCCGCATCGGTGGCAACCCCCTCAGCTTCCACGGCCGGGTCGTCCGCCTGTTCGTCACCCCCCTGCTGACGGCCATGATGGACGTGTTCGGCTACCACAACTACCTCCGCTATCTCGGTGCCTACCGCTACCCCCTCTCAGGAGAATTTGCCCTCACCAACGACTTAGCCCTCAACACCCGCATCCCCGGCAACTGGGGATTGGAGATCGGGCTGTTGGCAGAAGTGTACCGCAACGTGGCGGAAAAGCGGATCGCCCAGATCGATTTGGGAATTTTCGACCACAAACACCAAAAAGTCGGAACGACCAGCAACGAGGGGCTGCGGAAGATGTGCCGGGACATTTTCCGGTCGATCCTGAGAACCCTGGCCGAAACGGAACGGGTGACGATTGATCGGGAACACATCCACACCCTGCGGATTAAATTCCGCCGCGAAGCCCAGGACTACACCCGCCAGTTTTTCGTAGATGCCCGGTTCAACAATTTACACTACGATCGCCACCAAGAAGAAATCACCGTGGAACTGTTTGAACAGGTGATCGCCGAGGCGGGGGAAGAGTATTTCAGAAACCCGGCCGGGGCGCAAATACCCGACTGGACGAGGGCTCTGGCGGTCATGCCCGCCCTGCGGGAACAGTTGCGGGAGGCGACACGGCGGGACATGGTGGACGCGAGGAAGCTGCGATCGCAAACTCCGACGCCCATTTTTTCCTCGGAATCTCCCCCCGTCATCGAAACCGAACCCGTGCGGGTGCAGCAGCACGGATAGAGCGCTGCGGGCCGGGAATGGGGATCGATTGATAATTGATAATTGATAATTATCAATTCTTCCCCGCCGAGCACACCCCAATCGGGGATGATCGCAACCACCGGAGTCCCGTCAGGGGTTATTGTAAATAGAGAGGAAAATTGAGTGACGCGATTTTTGGGTCGGAAAGACTTCGCGATCGCCGAATATTGGGTGACTGACAAAGGAAGAGAATGTTTATTGCATCGGACAACACCACGATCTTTATCTTACTGATAGCCCTGGGGATTCTGGGGTGGGGGTACTATCGCTCCCGACCCTACGGAAAAGCCGGCCTCCTGTCGTGGCTGCAGTCGGCCTCCCTGATGGCGCCGTGGCTGTTATTTTTCGGGCTGGCGGCTTCCGGCATTTATATCAATTTCATCAGCATCCTCCTTCTGTTCGTCGCCTTCACGGGACTCTACATTTACCTGGGGCGGCGGCTGCGGGCGATCGCAAACGAGGAAATCTCCGAGACCCCCCCCACGCAGGCGGATACCGCCGCCACCGCAAAAAACGAGCCCTCCCCCGGCGAGGCTGAAACCCCGACGATCCCCGAACCCGATGCGACACAGGCGGGAGAACCCGCCCCCATCCCCCCGGAAGACTTAAAAATTATCCAGGGAATTTTCGGCATCGACACCTTTTTCGCCACCGAAACCTTCCCCTATCAAGACGGCGCCATCTTCAAAGGCAACCTCCGCAGCGACTCCGAGGAGGCCCACCGTCGCCTCTCCGCCAGCCTGGAAGAAAAAATGGGCGATCGCTACCGCCTGTTTTTGATCGAAAATCCGGAGGGGAAACCCGTCGCGATCGTCCTCCCGAGTCGCAACGACCCCCAACCCACCACCGTCCCCCAAACCGTCCTCGCCCTGATTTTACTCGCCATCACCGTCGCCACCACCTTCCAAGCTGGGGGGCTGCTGATGGGATTCGACTTTTTCAGCGAACCGAACCGCTACGGCGAAATCCTGCCCATCGTCGTCGGGGTAGGGGCCGTCCTCGCCGCCCACGAAATCGCCCACCAGGTCGTCGCCCGCCACTACGATATCAAATTCAGCCTGCCCTTTTTCATCCCCACCGTCCAAATCGGCACGTTCGGGGCCTTCAACCGCTTCGAGTCGGTGATTCCCAGCCGCCAGGTGTTGTTCGATGTCGCCCTAGCCGGTCCGGCGGCGGGGGGTTTGCTGTCCCTGCTGATGCTGCTGACGGGGTTAATTCTCTCCCACCAGGGCAGTCTGTTCCAAGTTCCCACAGCCTTTTTCCAGGGGTCGGTGTTGGTGGGAGTCCTGGCCAAGGCGCTCCTCGGTTCGGCGTTGAACCAGGCGATCGTGGACGTCCATCCCCTAACCATTATCGGCTGGCTGGGGTTGGTGATCACAGCGATCAATTTGATGCCCGCCGGACAGCTTGACGGGGGCCGGATCATGCAGTCCATCTACGGCCGCAAAGTCGCCGGACGCTCCACCTTCGCTACCTTTATCGTGTTGGCGATCGCATCTTTGGTGAATCCCCTCGCCCTGTACTGGGCGGCGGTGATCCTGATTTTGCAGCGCAATTTGGAACGCCCCAGCCTCAACGAACTCACCGAACCCGACGACACCCGGGCAGCGCTGGGACTGCTGGCACTATTTCTGATGATCGCCACCCTGTTTCCTTTCACCCCCGCGTTGGCGAGTCGCTTGGGGATCGGGGGTTAGGTCGCGATCGCCCCATCATATCAAGTTCGGATAATCAGTTATTCTACAAATTTCTGATTGTTGAATTACAAAAATAGTTTTTATAAAAACTATTTTAGCGGACATGATATAGCAACGAGCGCTGGCGTGGTTACACGCTGGGAATGATCAATCTCCCTACTCCCTACGACCGACTCCCTACGACCGACTCCCTTTTATAGGTTTTGTAACTATACGAGCGCGCACTGCTATACATTTGATGTCAGAGAAAAAGCCTGTCTCCTGCCCAGAATCGGGGATTTGGGAACCCGTCAACTCACTTCTCCTCGCGGGAGAGAAGGGGACTGAGAAACCACCTCCAACCGGGTAGTTTTGCGGGGAATTTCGATCGCAAATTCCGACCCGATTTCCGGCGTGGAATGGCAGGTCAAGCGGCCGCCGTGCTTGGCGACGATTTGGTAACTGATCGCCAGTCCCAAGCCCGTCCCCCGCCCCACGGGTTTAGTCGTAAAAAATGGCTCGAATAATCGCCGTCTCACCTCTTCGCTCATGCCCAGACCGTTGTCGGAAATGCGGATCGAAACCCAGTCCGAATTGAGCAATTCTGTACCGATCCGAATCGCCGGTTTCAATCCCTCCAGTCCCCGGACATTCTCAATTTCTAAGATGGCATCGATCGCATTATTTAAAATACTCATAAACACCTGGTTGAGCTGTCCGGCGTAACACTCAATTTGGGGCAGGTTTCCATACTCTCGGATCACCTGAATTTCTGGAAATTCCGGCAGTTCCGTCGAAGCCACCCGCCCCTTGAGCCGATGTTGCAGGATCAACAGCGCACTTTCGATACCCTCATGAATGTCCACAGGTTTCATCTCCGCTTCGTCGAGTCGGGCAAAGTTCCGCAGGGAGACGACAATTTGCCGAATTCGATTCGCCCCCACCTCCATCGAAGATAAAATTTTGGGCAAGTCGTCCACAATAAAACCCAGCTCGATTTCCTCGATGTGGCTGCCAATCGGCGCCACCGGATCAGGGTAATGTTTCTGATACAATTCGACCAGCTTCAACAAGTCTCGGATATATTGACCGGCGTAGCTGATATTGCCGTAGATAAAGGTAACGGGATTATTGATTTCGTGGGCGATCCCCGCCACCATCTGGCCGAGACTGGACAGTTTTTCGGTTTGGATGAGTTGGGCCTGGGCCTGTCGGAGTTGTTTGAGGGTTTGTTCGAGTTGTCGCGCCCGAGCCCGCTCCCGAGCTTCCGACACCCGCAGCGCCTCTTCCGCTCGCTTGCGATCGCTAACATCTTTGACGGTTCCAGTCATCCGCGTCGGCTTTCCGTCGGAGTCGCGGCTCACGACCCGACCGTGGTTGAGTATCCACTTCCAGGAGCCATTTTTGGCCAGCATCCGGTGTTCGACCTCGCAAAACGGCAGGCGGGTAGCGAGATGTTGTTTGAGGACACCCATCACCTGGGGGCGGTCGTCGGGGTGGACAAGTTTGAACCAGGATCGGGCGTGGGGTTCGATCTCGTCGGCTTCGTAGCCCAGCATTTGCCCCCACTGGGGACTGAAATACACTTCATCGGTGTTCAAATTCCAATCCCAGAGGCCCTGATCGGTGCCCGACAGGGCGAGTTGCAGCCGTTCCTCGCTCAACCGCAGGGCTTCGGAGGCTTCTTTGCGGTTGGTAATATCAAAAATCGCCCCGGCCAGCCACAGCACCTGACCGTTATCGTCGAAAATGCCCTGGCCCTTTTCGTAGACCCACCGCAGTGTCCCGTCAGCCCGGAGCAACCGATATTCCAAGATGTACGGTTCCCGAGTCCGAATTGCTTTTTCGATCACCTGGCTGACGGCCAGACGGTCGTCGGGGTGAATCAGGCTGGCAAAGGTGCGAGCGCGGTTCTGAATCAACTCATGTGGGCCGTAGCCGGTGATGGACTCGACGCCGGGACTCAGAAACGTCATGGTGCGATCGCCGTCCGCGTTGCAGCGGTACACTGCCCCCGGGATGCTCGAAACGAGGGTGCGAAATTCCCCCTGCCGCTCCCGCAAGGTCCGCTCCACCTGTTTGCGATCGCTGATGTCGCGCACGAACACGCACTGATATTCCTGGCCCTGGAAGTTGAGATGGTTGACCGTCATCTCCACGGGGATGAGGCGGCGGTGTTTGGTCTGGTGGCGGGCTTCAATTTTGAGGGAACCGCAGCGCCGCAGGATTTTCCAGTGCAAGTCCCAGGAGGATTCGGGAAAGTCGGGGTTGATGTCGTGGATGGTTAGGGTTAGCAATTCGGCGGGGGCGTAGCCCAACATCCGACAGGCGGCGTCGTTGACGTAGAGAATTTGTCCGCGATCGCCGATCCAAAAAATGGCGTCGGCAGCTTTGTCGATGGAAAATTGGGTCAGCGATCGCCCTTGTTCGGGGGAATTGAAGTGGCGATTGCCAATCGTCGATAACCGATTGTCCCGGGCGGATGCCGTCGGGGGCGGTGCGGGTTGAGGGGCCGATTCGGTAGAGGAGGGGGCTGTTTGAGATGTCTCGAAGTACCCACGCCACAACCATAGCAGATAAATGCCGACCAGCCAGAGTGTCAGAAGACTTCCCGCAACGGTCAACCCGGCGGGGAGTGAAGGCCACGAGAAGCCCAGGTGAACTAAATGCAGGGTGCCGCCGGTGAGCAAACCGAAGCTGAGAAGCAGGGGGGGACCGATGGTCGTGCCGCCGAGCTCTTGATTGGCTGTCAATTTTTTGAGAAATGAAAACTGACGCGGGAGGGGAGGGATGGAGATCTGCCGGCGATCGCCATCGCTTTGGTCGGCAAGCCAGTACAATGACGCGATCGCGACGACGTAACAGAGGAGGGCGACGGTCGCGCTCGAACCCAAGTGCAGCCAGCGTCCAGCCACATCCGCTCCCACATCGTTTTCGCACAGTGGGATCTGGGATTCTAAAATTGATAGGCTTTTTATAGCAAATTTAAAAAAAATTAACATGGGTATGATTGAGTTTTTGTTTTCATTCTATTTTGAACCCGTCGCAATAGAATGATGTGTCCGTCGCGGACGATCTGTAGCGCACCCTGAATCATCAACCTGCCTCATTCCCGAATGTCTCTCGGAGTGTGCATGAGGAATGTTAAGTTTATTATGCTCCATCAATTTGTGTAAATTTGTTTCAAACTTTATAGATTTGTATTTTTTTAATAAGCGCTCGATATGGCCGGGAGTCGGTATCAGGTGACAGCCGCGGGGGCAATTCGCCGTGTCACCCCCGCGGCTGTCTCGGTTTCGGGAGGGGCCGATGTCCTCGCCGTTGTCGCCACCCCAATCGCCATTCCCCCCCGTCCGCCTCACCACCGGGCCGGTTTTGACCCGATCTCAAGAATTGCCCAACACCCAATTCACCAGGGTCCTGACTCCAAATCCGGTGGCGCCGGCCCTGTTGTAGCCGTTATCTTTATCCGCCCACACCGGGCCGGCGATGTCCATGTGCGCCCAGGGGGTATCCTTGACGAACTGTTTCAAAAATAGGGTCGCCGTGATCGATCCGCCCGCCCGGGGTCCGGTATTCTTCATGTCGGCGTGAATGGCTTTGAGGCCCTCGAAATATTTCTCTTCGATGGGCATCCGCCAAAACTTCTCGCCCGCCGCCCGGGACGCCACCTCGAACTGCCGCGCCAGGTCGTCGTCGGGACTCCACAACCCGGCGATATCATCTCCCAAGGCTACGACGCAGGCACCGGTCAAAGTCGCCAAATCCACGATCGCGTCCACCCCGAGGCGATCGGCGAACACCAGGGCATCCGCCAGGGTCAAACGGCCTTCAGCATCAGTATTATTAACTTCGATGGTTTTGCCGTTGCAGGCCCGCAGGAAATCCCCCGGGTGCATCGCCCGACCGCTGATCATATTTTCCGTCACGGCGCTGATAAAATGCACCTCCACGTCCGGCTTCAACTGAGCGATCGCCTTGGCCGCGCCGAAGGTGGCCGCCGCGCCCCCCATGTCCATCTTCATCATTTCGATGCCACTGCCGCTGGGTTTGAGGTTCAACCCCCCAGAATCGAAGGTCAAACCCTTGCCCACGATCGCCAATTTCCGGGATGGCGTCCCCTGGGGTTTGTAGGTCAGGTGGATAAATTTGGGCGGCAAATCGGAGGCCTGGGCCACGCCCAAAAAAGCCCCCATCCCCAACTTCTCGCAATCTTCCCGTTCCAAAATCTCCAACTCCAACCCGTATTCCCCGGCCAGGGTTTCCGCCATCGTCGCCATCGTCAGGGGGTTGACTTCATTCGCGGGGGCGGCTACCAATTCCCGCGCCAGGAACACCCCGGAACAGATCTGCCCGGTCCGGACGATCGCATCTTCCGTACCGGGCAACCCCAGCAACTCCACCGTCTCCACCTGAATTTCCTTTTCGTTGGTTTCCGACTTGAAGCGGTTGTCCTGGTACAGCGCCAATTCTAATCCTTCCACGATCGCCCCCGCCGTCGCTTCGGGACTCTCGCACACCGGGAAACTGACCCCCAAAACCTTTCCCTTCAAGGTTTTCGCGGACTGTCCGGATGTCGCCGCGCCCCGACGGAGGATCTCAGGGGTGAGGGCATCCGGCGCACCCAACCCCACCAACACCACCTTGCGGATGGGGCTGTTCCCACCCACCCGGGCCGAAGCGCTACTATCAACTTTGCCCTGAAAGTCGCACTCTTCGATCAATTCCTGTAGGGTTCCGCCCAATTTCTCGTCGAGTTGCGCCAGATCTCCGCCGAGATCGACTTCGTTCTCAAACAGACCGATCGCCAATACATCTCCAGACCAGTCCAGGCGAGATGTGTCTGTCGCTCTAAATTCCATGCCGTACTCTCAATGTCAACACTATACATTCAATAACTATACCGAAGGGGTGGGGTTGCGGTATTAGGGAGTCAGTATTAGGGAGTCGGTATTCGGGTCAGTTGGCCGACTCTCTTCCGTCGGGCCGGGGATTGGGTCGGGGGCGACGGAGAAGAGTAATCGCTTAAATTCACAAATTGTGGCAATTTGGGGGAATTATCCGAATTTTTAGTTCGGGGGGCGATCGCAATGCAGGTTTGCCAACTGTCACGTCCTTTGCCGTCAAATCGTTTGCGTTTCCTAGGATGAGAAGCAGCAGTTTTCGGAAGGAACAATTGTGGGGGCAAAATTGATGAACAGCAAACTCGGCGCCCAAAAAGACACGGCGGCATGGATTTTCCAAGTCTGGGCCTCTTTTATACTGGCCACGTCCGCGACGGCGATCGGCATTTTTTATCTGCCCGTCGATCCCTGGGTCAAAGGGTTCATGGGCATGGGCCTGACGTTCTCAGTCGGGTCGTCCTTTACCCTCGCCAAAACCATCCGAGACAACCACGAAAGCCAGAAGCTGCTGTCTCGGGTGGACGAGGCGAAATTAGAAAAGCTGCTGGCCGAACACAACGTCTTTGAGTGAATTTGCGGTTGAAAAAATTTTCGGCAATTTCTGACTATTGGGGGAGTCCGGGACGACAAAAAATCGCCGGACTCCTTTTATAGTGGGCGTTTATATTAATCCCGACAAAAAAAGTCGGGTATAGTTGACGAAGGTTTGACAGCCGTGATAGGCTTTTGCAAACAGTGAAACCAGAACCCGAGCAAGCAGAGGTAAGTGTCATGACCCAGGCAATCCACAACCCCACCGTCACCCCCGCCACCGGAGCCACCTTCGACAAGCTCAAGTGCAAGGAGTGCGGCGAAGAATACCCCCTCGAAGCCAAACACGTCTGCGAAGTCTGCTTCGGTCCGCTGGAAGTTCAGTACAACTACGACAACCTCCGCAAGCTGGTGACTCGCCAAAGTATCGCCGCCGGCCCGAAATCCATCTGGCGTTACCGCAACTTCCTCCCCGTCGCCACCGATGATGTCATCGACGTGGGCACGGGGATGACACCGCTGGTGAAGTCGGAACGGTTAGCCCGCCGCCTGGGTCTGAAAAACCTCTATATCAAAAACGACGCGGTGAATATGCCCACTCTCAGCTTCAAAGACAGAGTGGTATCGGTCGCCCTCAGCCGCGCTAGAGAATTGGGATTCTCGACTGTTTCCTGTGCGAGTACCGGAAATTTGGCCAACTCCACCGCCGCGATCGCAGCCAAGGCCGGACTCGACTGTTGCGTATTCATCCCCGCCGATCTCGAAGCCGGAAAGGTATTGGGAACCCTGATTTACAACCCCATCCTGATGGCTGTTCGGGGCAATTACGACCAGGTGAACCGCCTCTGTTCGGAAGTGGCGAACACCCACGGCTGGGGTTTTGTGAATATCAACCTGCGTCCCTACTATTCGGAAGGGTCGAAAACCCTCGGATTTGAAGTCGCCGAACAGTTGGGTTGGCAACTACCCGATCACGTCGTCGCCCCCATCGCCTCCGGTTCCCTGTACACGAAGATTCACAAGGGCTTCCAAGAATTCGTGAAAGTCGGTTTGGTGGACGATAAACCCGTCCGCTTCAGCGGCGCCCAGGCGGAAGGCTGTTCCCCCGTCGCCACTGCATTCAAGGAAGATCGGGACTTCATCACCCCCGTCAAACCCAACACGATTGCCAAGTCGATCGCGATCGGCAACCCGGCGGATGGGGTTTACGCGGTGGAATTGGCAAAGAAAACCGGCGGCCATGTGGAATCCGTGAATGATGCGGAAGTGATCGAAGGGATCAAGCTGCTGGCGGAAACCGAGGGCATCTTCACCGAAACCGCCGGCGGAACTACCATCGCCGTTCTCAAAAAACTGGTGGAAGCGGGTAAAATCGACCCCGATGAAACCACTGTGGTTTACATCACCGGAAATGGCCTCAAAACCCAGGAAGCGGTTCACGGCTACATCGGCGAACCCCTGACCATCGATCCGAAACTGGACAGCTTTGAAGTGGCGATCGAACGGGCCCGGACGCTGGATCGTTTGGAGTGGCAGCAAGTTTTGGTCTAATTCCCATCCTTTCCTTGAAGGGGTAAAATCTAATTCCTTGGGGGAGGTTCCGGCCTCCTCCATTTCAACGAAAACCCGTTTCACGATTGCAATCAACGAACAATGGCTGTTACCGTTTTAATTCCCACCCCGCTACAGAAGTTCACCAACAACCAGGCGACCCTGGAATGTCAGGGAGGCAACATCATGGAGTTGATCGATTCCCTGGAAGCGAACTGTCCCGGCATCAAAAAGAGTCTGTGCGACGACCAGGGACAACCCCGCCGCTTTTTGAACTTCTACGTCAACAGCGAAGATATCCGCTTTTTGGACGGAACCAAAACCGAACTCAGCGATGGAGATGAGGTGAGCATCGTTCCCGCCGTGGCCGGGGGCTAACGGTCGCCCGACGTGAAAATCAAGGGGGTGGATTGTCGCATGGAAGAATGTCAATCCGCCCCTTTTTGGTATTTATAGCAGTGTGAAATGATTCGTCAAAATCCGATTCGCTGGAAGCCCCCAGAATTGGGGGTTTGGGGGCCAGACAATGGATCAAATTATAAAGTTTTTGCGATCGCCGCAGATTTTCGATTTATCACCTTATAATTATCTGTTAACCTGATGGCAGACTCGGCGGAGATGCGTTTCTCAATCCCCTCCGACTCTGCCGGAATATTGGCTCGGTCGTATTTTTTTACCCTCACACCCATGAATTATCCCATCCCCTCCACACTTCAGGAAATGATCGAACTCCGCCAGCAGCCGGTGAGTGAAGAACTCGTCGCCGCGGCGATCGCGGGTGTGGTCAAAATTGCGCGATCGCAACACCAATCTTTGGAGGAGGTGAAGACGGAAGTGCTCGCGGACGATCGCGTACTCAATTTGGAACAGCGGCTTTGGTTGAGTGATTTAATTACCCAGGCATGGAACGGGTTAGGTTGAAGTTAGAAATAAGTTTATCCTTTTAACCAATCAAATATTTCATCGAGGGTGAGTTGAACGGCTTCGGCAAATTCCGGGACGGGTAAAGTTTCCTCCGGTGTTTCAAATACTCGCACGGAACGATCTGCACCGTAGACAAAAATGCAGGATTCCTCCGCATCGATAATCCAACCCATTTCAGTCCCGTTATCGAGACAGTGGAGAATGTTGCGAATTACTTTGGTTTGACGTTGGTTAGGCGAGAGAATTTCGATCGCCCAATCCGGCGAAAGGTTAAAATAATTTTCGACTCTGCCATCAGCCCTGCGGGGGATGCGTTCCCATCGAAAAACGGAGACATCTGGAACGAGCGATCGCCCCCCGAATGTGCAGCGTAACTCGGGATAAGCCCGGGCGACTTTCGGAGGCTTCAACGTCCCATTCAAACTGGTGACGAGATCTCCCTGTAATGTGCTGTGTTCTCCTTGGGGCATGGGTTTCTGAATGATTTTTCCGTTGACATATTCGCTGGCGGGTTTGGTTTCCGGCAGTTCCAGAAACTCGGCGAGGGTGAGCGATCGCGTTTGGGTTTGTACCATTATTTTTAACCTGTCTCTTCTATTTTATTTTAGTATTATGGGTGATTGAGATAGTATGCCTCGGCTTCCTGTTCGAGTTGGGCGATCGTTTGTTGCCACCTTGAAAGTTCACGATCGCGTTTATTAAGTTTATCTGAATCAGGAGGAGTAGAGAAACCCCATCGAGCATTGTAGGGAAAACTTAGTTTATCGTTAATTTTAAATTTTGTCAATTCTAGGTTTGCAAAAATTTCGTGTTCCCGCAACCATTTTTCACAAAAGTTCTGCCAACAGTATACATGATCGTGACGTTCACCTTCGGCTAAGTATCGGAGTCGTTTGACTGATAAAGTTTTTGACTCAAATAGCTGATAATCAAGATTAGAATTGTTAGCTACAATTCTTGTTTCACTTCCATCTCCCCGAAAGAATTCAATCACAAACCAGTTACCAAAATCAAAAATACAAACCTCTGTCTCCTGACTGCCATCATCTTCTAACTTGAGATAATCGCGATCGCTCAGATAACTGCCTAGCCGATTAATTGTAGATTGGGGGAGCAAAATTCGGATGCGTTCAAAGCGATCGCTATAATTTGACCAGAAAGTGCAACGCGATCGCAGCCGATTCGATTCTGTGGGGTGTAAATCCATCTGTTCTAGGACGCGATCGACTAACTGGGAAAAATCTTCATAGTTAGCCATCCCAATCCATTTTCGCAAATTTTCTTTTGCCTTACCCGATAGTTTGTGCCAGCGACTCTTGGGAATCCGGGGACTATAGCGACCTTTTATCCAATCCGCTAATTGAGAAAAATTTTTGCTCCGTGATGATGGCATTCCCAAGAGTAATTTTTCAACCGTTTCGAGTTCCTGTTGTTGAGACATTTCATGTAGACAGGCTAATAATACATCTGTATTGTCATTATCTAAAAATAATTCTGCAATAAAATCGAGAGAATTTTTGATCACATCAATTTCTTGAGGCAAATCGACTTCTTTAAATAGTTGTCGTGGGGAAAGATTGCATTTATAACTCAGCTTTGCAATTTCTTTTTCCGGTTGGGGCTTGCCCAATACACTCAAAATATCAAAAGTTCGTCTATCTTGATAGTCTGGCGGGGTGAATTCAGAAATATTTTCTGCAATTGAACGAGCAACTCCATTTTGCTGATGGCTCCAATAAAGAGCAGTCCCCCAGAACAATCGCAATTTGAGCCAAGGCAGATCCTGGGATGCTCGCCAAATATTTCGAGCCGTCGATGTCTCGCGATGGGGATTATTTTGATCCCATGTTTCTTTTTCATGTAGACAAAAAATCCATTCAAGAGGAATAATATCTTGAAAGTTTCCCGATTCAATCTCATTGAAAATTTCATCGACAGAGCGGAGGCGACAATTCTTCGGCAATCTAAAGTTTTCCGGAATCAATGACGATCTGGGTTGTTTTGATCCAATCAAATTGGCAAGTTTTTCTAACTTATTAGCTTCCGGCACTGGAGAAAGTTGGAGTTTGGGAATATTAATCATTGTTGTTCAGTTGGGATGAAAAAGTAATTTGTAGGGTGCGTTCCCAGTTATTGATTATCGGTGGTAGGGGCGGTATTCGATCCCCCCTAACCCCCCTTGAAAAGGGGGGGACAAGATGACCAATTGAGTTCGTGATTCGATCCCCCCTAACCCCCCTTGAAAAGGGGGGGACAAGATGACCAATTGAGTTCGTGATTCGATCCCC
>JBNGCR010000009.1:34723-41888 GCA_050045915.1 Limnospira sp. | reverse complement strand
CCTTGAAAAGGGGGGGACAAGATGACCAATTGAGTTCGTGATTCGATCCCCCCTAGCCCCCCTTGAAAAGGGGGGGACAAGATGACCAATTGAGTTCGTGATTCGATCCCCCCTAGCCCCCCTTGAAAAGGGGGGGACAAGATAACAAACCTTGAAAGGGGGGGACAAGATGACAAACCTTGAAAGGGGCAGGGCTGTTTCATTTTCCCCCGAAAAATGGCAGGCAGAGGGAGATCCAGGGAGATTCAAGTAGAAGGGGGGAAGAGGGATATTTTTCAAAGTCCCCCTTTTTAAGGGGGATTTAGGGGGATCATCCGTCGGATTTAGGGGGAGCATCTTTTCAAGGGGGATTTAGGGGGAGCAAAATTGGGAAGTCCAAGTCCCCCTTTTTAAGGGGGATTTAGGGGGATCATCCGTCGGATTTAGGGGGAGCATCTTTTCAAGGGGGATTTAGGGGGAGCAAAATTGGGAAGTCCAAGTCCCCCTTTTTAAGGGGGATTTAGGGGGATCATCCGTCAGATTTAGGCAACTCAACATAGTCGATCAATTCAGTCTTCGATAATCCTTGCATAACTTGCTCGAAGTCTTGGCGGCGGAACTGGAAGCGGAACACGACTTTTCTATCTTTGGGATCGTCGCTATTCTGATTCGCGTCAATTTCACCCCTGCCAGCCGGCAAAATTTTGGCGATCAACTTTTGTTTTTCCGGAAATTGCAACTCATCAGATAAGATATAATCGACAACCGATAGAGCACGCTGCAAACTTAGATCCATATTTTCGATGTCAGTCCCTTTGGAACTGGTTCGCCCTTCAATGATAATTCGCGTCACCTCTCGTTCAAACAAGGCATCGGAAAAAATCACCTGGCTGTAGGCGGGAATAAATTGCTTCAGAAAATTTTTTCCGGCGGGTTTGAGTTCGGCACTTCCTTCATCAAAAAGAATGCGATCGCCAATTCTCACGTCCCCGGTTTCGGGAACAACTTCCACGACACCCGCACCGCTACCCATTTTGTCTTCCAGTGCATTCAAAATTCGGATCGGCAATTCATCGATCGCCTTTTTGTAGGCTTGCAATTCGATTTCCAGTTTTCTGGCTCTTTCAGTCGCCAGATAAAACTGAGCTTGAGTGACGATAAACAGCAGGGCAAAAAACATCAGCAAACCGGACATCAAGTCACTGATTGAAAGCCAAGTTCCCGCATCTTGCTCCTCTTGCAGTTCAAAGTCTTGTTCTAATTCACCGAGTTCGCTCATCATCCATTCCTCCCATTACCCGTTTTAACATCTTTAGCGGCGGCAACTAAATACTGAGAAACATTAAATAATTCAACGGATGTTTGATTCATGCTGTTAAATATCCTGGTAGATGAATCATCAAATTTTGTGATGTTGTTACAGTAGGATTCATTCGCCTGCTGTAGATATCCTGCAAACTGCCCTAAAGCCTGTTCAAACTGATTGGCAGCCTTTTGGTAACTCCGAGAAACCTGACTGGCGTTTTGCCCGATATCTCGCATCAGTTCTTTATATTGAGCCATACGCTCAGTATCACCTATTCCCACGGCACTGACGAGATTGCTAGTTGCACTGACAGTCCCGTTAATTTGACTCATACTAGAGCCAATTTTATTGGTAATCTCATTAAAGATTTGTCTCCATGATTCGCCAGCCTCAACTAACACTCCACCCATTTTCTGGATGATTCCCTCCAGTTCACCTTTTTGTGCCGTCAAGAAATCTTCCAGTTGGGTTTGATACTCATTGCGGAAAATCCTGAGTTCCTCTTGAGTCAATTCTTTCGTGTCTTCGATAATCCGATGAATACTTTGAAACTTATTAGCCACTTCATCCGCATTATCTTTAAACACTTGTCGCTGTTTGTCTAAGCCTTCAATACTTTTATCGACGACTTTATTGATTTCAACTGCAACCGTTTCCAAAACGCCTTTGGTATCAGTTTGGAATTGAGTCAGAGTGTCTTTCATAGATCGGGAAAATTCCTGCAATTCCGACATTGTAGTTTCTTGAAACTTTTGAATTGTTCCGATGGAATTGGACAAACTTTCGGTGATGCCATCTAGAGACTGACTGAGTGTTTGGACGTTTTTAGATACCTCTTGCGTCAAGTTGGCACTTTCATCCAATCGCTGAACCAGGGGTTCGATCAACTCTGTTCGCAACTGATTCACTAAGTTTTCAACGGTGTTGCCTTGCTGTTCCTGTAATTCTTTCAGCGATCGCACCTCATCCGCCAAGGGGGTTAACAAGGGTTTAAATTGCTCTCGGTTAGCTTCGGCGATCGCACCAGCTAAAGGTGTCACTAAGTCTTGTAATTGCGCTCGGTTAGCTACAGCGATCGCACCAGCTAAAGGTGCCACTAAGTCTTGTACTTGCTTTCGGTGGGCGATCGCATTAGCATTCAATTGTTGTAGCTGTTCGTCTTGTCGTTGCTGAATTGTAGTGAGTTTTTGAACAATCAGGCTATTTTCTGAATTTAAAGTTTTGGAAATTGCATCGCCAACTGCTTTTCCAATTGCCTCGGCAGTCAAGTGATTTGATTGTCCTCGATTGGATTGTACGTCCATTCGAGATAAAATATGACTGGGTGTATGGAAAACAGCAATTTCATCTAATTTTTTACGCAGCTTATTTCGATAAGCCTGTCCCTTTTCTGACCTGAAGGCAAGAATGAGCATCATTAAAGCGGCAGAACCCAAACCGACAAGAGAAGTTGAGAAGGCGAGTTTCATACCCGCAAGCAATTGGGTACTGCTATCGATCAGTATCTCCGGATTGTCAATGCTATTTAAGCCAATATCTCGCAATCCAGACTGAATCCCCCAAAAGGTTCCTAAGATTCCCAATGCAGTTAGAAGAGTGGGTGCAAAAGAAACGGGCGATCGCGGAACGGGCGAGTTAAGAACACTCGGGTAAGACAATAAAATGAACTTTCCATTATCAATTTTTGGATAAAATAAATTGTTGCTCCATTTTCCATCTAAATGTTTTCCACTCCAAGATTGAATCTCTCCTAATTGAGGGGAGATTGCTTGTGGTTGACCCGAAACTTTGGAAAGGTGGTTGATCGAACGTTCTACAACTTTAAATTTTGACTTGTATTTGTAGAAAGATACGCGCCAGTCCCAAATAATAAGACAGAATGTAACAACTAATATAATTGCACTCCATCCCGAACACAAGGCAATCACATCTTCGCTCAAACTGTTGAAATCAGACAAACTGTAAAAACTGTCAAACATGAAATGGAACTCCTGATTTTCAAACTTGTGTAAATTTCTGCAATTCTTCAGCCGTCAAAAACGCTTGTGCTCTCCGAACCGGAAGGTGGGCTGCATTCCAATATTTACCAATGGAAGGTTCCAGAATTAACCCATACAGCGGTTCTTGATTTTCTGCTGCTTCTTGCAGTTCTGGATCGTCCTCTTCTGCCGAATTATCGATTTTCAAATAGACGCGATCGGGCGCAAAATTGCGGAGGAGACGAACCTGCATTTGGGTTTTCATGTCTCGGAAGGAAAGGGCAAGATTGTCACTGGGATTAAATAGCTTTCGGGCAGCTTTCCAAGCGCGATTGATGGCGAAAATTTCCTCAACGATCTGTTCGATCGCCGGGTCGAAAACTTCTGACATTTGTGGTAAAATCCTAATGGTTCAGATGCGCGATCGCACCCAACGGCGATCGCTACTACTTCCCAACATTCACATTGGGGCAATATCCTCCCGAAATTCCTGAGATGGGGTTGGAAAAGAGCGTCAAACGCTGTCGCAGGAACCGGACGGGGCAAAGCGGGTTGAGAAGGGTGGTGATGGCTAACATTGATTGCCAGAGCAATAACTCTATACAATTAGTGTATGAAGGCTTTCCCGGCGGATCAACAGTGAAATTACTGAACTTTCCCTTCGTTAAATTTCCTTCGATCTCCGTAGAATTACTGAGATTTCTGCATAAGTTGATACCCGCCCGATCGCAGTTCGGGCGAGGCAACGAAAAATCTAGAAATGCGGCGATATGATGACAGTTACGATTGGCCGTAATATTCCAAGGCGTAATCCCGGAACCGTTCCAAGTCTTTTTGAATGGTAGATTCAACCACCCGTCCCAGGAATAAACCATCCATAATCTTACCCAAAATGCCGGGGATGGCGTAGGCGACGGACAGCCGGACGATGCTGCTGTCGTGGCGATCGTAGAAGCGGATCGCGCCCCGGTTGGGCAGTCCGTCCACCGATTCCCACTGGATAATTTGGTGGGGAATTTCCTTGAGAATTCGAGATAGCCAACTGAACTCGAAATTGCTACTCGCCAACTTCCACCGAGACAGTTCGGGATTTTCTTCCAAAACATGAACCGATTCGATCCATTTCATCCAGCGCGGCATTTGTTCCAAATCCGACCACAAATCCCACGCCACATCGATGGGGACGCTTACTTCGATTTGTACGCTGTGTTCTAGCCAGTCAGTCATGATTAGGGTGTGGGGTGTGGGAGGGACGTTTTCCGTAGGGGCAGGCCTCTGTGCCTGCCTTCTTCAATTGTAGGGGCAGGCCTCTGTGCCTGCCTTCTGATTTTAGGGGCAACCTGCCTTCTGATTTTAGGGGCAACCTGCCTTCTGATTGGGAGGGAGATCGGAGGGCAACCCTATAAGGTTGCCCCTACGAAATCGAAATCGGAGGGCAACCCTATAAGGTTGCCCCCACAGGATTTGAGGGGGTTAAACTGCGGTCATCGGGGCCGGTTTGACCGGGTTTGGAGCCGTTTCCAAGATGGCGCGGGCCGCCTGACGCCCGGATAGAGTGGCCCCTTCCATACTATCGATATAGTCCTGTTGGGTGTAACTTCCGGCTAGGAAAAAGTTGGGAACCGGGGTTTTTTGGGCGGGGCGATAGGGGTCCATTCCGGGGCCTTCTCGGTAGAGGGACTGCGCCAGTTTGACGACGCTGTACCAGGTCATATTTAATTCTCGGGAAGAGGGGAATAAATCGTGAACCTGTTGGAGGACGTGGTGGGCGATCGCCTCGTTATTCTCCTTAATAAATGGGTCGCCGGGAGTTAGTACCAACTGCATCAGCGAGCCCTCTCCTTTCCGGTAATAATCCCCCGGACTCGTCAACGCCAAATCTGCGAAACAGGAGAAATCTGCGTCGGGGGTATAGAGTAAATTATCCATCCCCGCCGCCGTTTCCAACTGCTGGCGTTGGGCAGCGTCGTGCAGTTCCGTCACCCAGCCATCGAAGCGGAGTTGCACCGTCGCCACCGGGACGGTATCGAGTTTATAAATATTATCAAATTCCGGCCATTTTCGCCATGCTTCTGGGAGCATTTTTTGCGCTCCGGGTACGTCGCAGGCGCAGACGTAGGCATCGGCAATGATGGTTTCTTCTGTCTCTCCTTTGGCGATCACTAAACCCGTGACTTGGGTTTTGCCGTCAATTTCGGCGAATTGAATTTCTCTCACCCGGCGGCGGAGGTGAATTTTTGCGCCCCGTTTTTCCAAATAGTCAACGATGGGTTTGTGGAGATATTCGGCGGGGGACCCTTCCAACATTCGCAGCACCGAGGCTTCCGTTTTGGCGGCGAAAAATTGGAAGATCGTCAGCATACAGCGGGCGGAGATATTTTCGGTGTCGATAAAGCCCAAAGCGTAGGCGATGGGGTTCCACATCCGCTTCAGACTGCCCTCCGAACCGCCCTGGCGGCGGAACCAGTCGGCGAAACTGACTTTATCCAAATCTCGGATGGTTTTCATCGCCCCGTCGAAGTCCACCAAACCCCGGACGATGGGGCTGGTTCCGAGGGCGATCGCATTTTGAAATTTATCTTTTGCCGAGAGTTGGGAGGTGGTGAAAAATGCTTTCAGGCCGTTGAAGGGGGCGCCGGTGAGGAACCGAAAATCCAGACTTCCGGTGACGCCGCCCCGGTTGACGAAGCTGTGGACGTGCTCCTTGAGTCGCAGATTTTCAAAGGCACCCACCTTTTTCATCAGATCGAACAGTTGGTAGTAGCAGCCGAAAAAGACGTGCAGCCCCATTTCGACGTGATTGCCGTCTTTGTCCACCCAACTGCCGACTTTCCCGCCCACGAAGGGACGGGACTCGAATAGTTCGACTTCGTGTCCGGCATCGACCAACTCGACGGCCGTGGCCATGCCGGCTAATCCTGCTCCTGCGATCGCAACCCGCATTCTTTACTCTATCCTTAACGGTTTCTTTACGAATTGTAACAAAAAAGCGATCGCACCCGTTAGTTTTCCGTCCGCTCGGGGTTGCCCCCCGCGCCGAGAGGGGATGAGGTGATGAAACGGTAAGGCGATTCGACTGTATCGCGGCGGACAGACAACCGCCATCACTTTCCCGTCTTCCCTTCCAACAGTGTTTTCAATACCAAAGTGACGATCGCCAAACTAGCCAAAACCACCGCCGCCGTGTAAGCCGAAGTCGTCTGATATTGGACGTGCATTTCTTCCACAAATAAGGGCAACGTCTGGGTTTTTCCGATGATATTTCCCGACACCACCGCCACGGCGCCAAATTCCCCCATCGCCCTGGCATTGGTGAGGACAATGCCATATAATAAACTCCAGCGGATCGAGGGCAGCGTCACCCGCCAGAAGGTTTGCCAATCATTCGCCCCCAGGGTTTTTGCGGCTTCCTCCTGTTCGGTGCCAATTTCTTCCAAAACCGGGAGGACTTCCCTCGCCACGAAAGGCATACAGACGAACGCCGTCGCCAGGACAATTCCCGGAAAGGCGAACATCACCTTCCACCCCACCGATTCCAACGCCGGACCGAACCACCCCAGGCGCCCGTACAACAACACCAGCATCAGCCCGACAACGACGGGGGAAACGGAAAAAGGTAGGTCAATAATACTCAATAATAATGTGCGTCCGGGGAAGCGGTGGCGGGCGATCGCCCAGGCCGTAACCAGCCCAAATACGACATTCAGGGGAACGACGATCGCGGCGACAAGCAGGGTCAATTTTGCGGCGTGCAAAAATCCCGGCGAAATTAAAGTGGAGTAAAATCCATTCCAACCTTTTTCAAATGCACCAAAAAAGATATTAACAGCCGGAATAAATAACACCAAAATGATAAAAAGTAAAACTGCTAAAACCAGGAAAATTTCAAAATTTGCGATCG
>JBNGCR010000009.1:15339-34623 GCA_050045915.1 Limnospira sp. | reverse complement strand
CCCGCCGAATTTCCCCAGCTTTGCAACAAATTAATTGCCACCAAAGATAACAGAGAAACCAATAACATCACCGTGCCAATGACTGCCGCCCCGGCATAGTCGAACTGTTCCAAACGCTGGAAAATTAACACGGGGGCGATCAGATCTTGGAAGGGGATATTTCCGGCGATCAACGAAATCGATCCGTACTCCCCCACGGCGCGGGAAAACCCCAAAGCAACCCCGGTTAAAATAGCAGGAATTAGGGGCGGAAGCAGGACTCGGCGGAAGGTTTGCCAGGGGGAAGCCCCCATGCACCAGGCGACTTCTTCCAGTTCCGGTTCGAGCTCTTGCAACACGGGTTGCACCGTCCGCACCACGAAGGGAAGGGAGATGAATAACATCGCCAAACCGACTCCCAGGCGCGTGAAGGCGATTTTGATGCCGAAGGGGGCGAAAAACCCGCCGATCCATCCGGTTTCGCCGTAGACGGTAGCCAAGCTGAGTCCGGCGACGGCGGTGGGGAGGGCGAAGGGCAGATCGATCGCCGCATCGACAATTCGCTTTCCGGGGAAGCGATAACGAACCAAAACCCAGGCGACGGCAACCCCGGCGATGCCGTTGAAGGCGGCGGCACAAAATGCGGTCGTAAACGTGACTTCATAGGCGGACAGGGCCACGGGATCGGTGGCGATGCGCCAAATTTCCGAAAAACTCAGGTTTCCGGCGTACAGGGTGAGGGCGAGAATGGGAAGCAATAACATCAGGCTGAGATAGCCGCCGATCCCCCACCAGTACCAGGAAATTTTTGGGAAAAATTGGTGAACAAATAGTTTGGATTTTGACAATGTAATAGTCATGGTTCCTTTGGGCGCGATCGCACTCATCAAGCAGTTAGAAATTGGAGAACAAACTGCGGCGGTGGCACAACCTGGGAAAACCGATCGCTCCCCTCCTATAGCAATGTGGAACCATTTGTCAAATTGTCCGGCCCCCAAACCCCCAATCCTGGGGGCTTTGACTGGATCGACTTTTCACTCATCATTTCACACTGCTATATTACCTATTCCGATCGCCCCACCTCCGCTTGAATTTTGTCGAATACCGCCCCGTCGCCAAAAAATTGGGTTTGAACCCCATCCCACCCGCCCAAATCTTCGACGGTGAAAAGGTTCGGAATATCGGGATATTTGTCCCTAAATTCCGCGGCGACGGCATTGTTGACGGGGCGGAAGCCGACTTGGGCGAATTCCCGCTGGGCGGCGGGGGTATAGAGATACTGCACGAAGGCTTCGGCGACTTCCCGGGTTCCGTGTTTGTCCACGTTCGCATCGACGACGGCGATCGGGTTGTCGATGGAAATGTTGGTTTCCGGAATAATATAAGGTAAAGTTTGGCCCTGGCGTCGGGCGAGTATCACTTCATTTTCGTAATTGATCAAAACGTCGCCCTGTCCCTGCTGGTAAAAAACCTCGGTGGCTTCCCGGGCGTTTTTCGGCAAAACGGGGACGTGGCTGTAAACCTGTTTGACGAAGGCGAGGGCGTCCGCTGCGTCCCCTCCAGTTTGGGTTTTTGCCCCCCACAGGGCGAGGAAGTTCCAGCGGGCCCCCCCGGAGGTTTTGGGGTTAGCGGTGATGGCTTGGATGTCGTCGCGGGCGAGATCGTCCCAATCTTCGACGGTTTTGGGGTTGCCCTCCCGGGTGACGAGGGCGGCAACGGAACGGTGGACGATCGCGTTGTTGGGGGCCTCGGTTTCCCATCCGGGTTCGATCAGCCCCGCTTTTTCGAGTTCTCGGACGTCCAACGCCAGGGCCAACGCCACGACGTCGGCTTCCAAACCGTCGATGACGGCGCGGGTTTGGGAACCGGAACCGCCGTAACTTTGGCGGATGGTGACATCTTGGTTGTGTTCGGCTTTCCAGTCGGCGACGAACTCGGGAATGATTTTTTCGTAGGCGGCTTGGGTGACGGCGTAGGAAACCAGGGTGATTTCGACGCGATCGCTGGCGGTTTTGTTACTGCCGCAGGATGCGATCGCCGTGCCGACACCAATTCCCACCACCAACAGGGCGAGACGGCGCCGCCATTTCGGGCGGAATTTGGATTTCATGGGTCTGTTCCTCAATCTCCGGTTCCCAGATGGGGATACCGGATTTTGCGTCGGGTGACATCGTAGCCTAAATCTGTTCTGATTGAATTGTAACTGAAGTTTAAATGTTTTGCAATACACTTGCGCTTCAAATCCAAATCTTGTATCCTGAGAGTGGAGAACAACTGAGTGGCAATGGCAAAGCCAGCGAAACCCGCAGCAATTGAGGGAATTGCCGGGGAACTGAGTCGGGGAAACTACCTGTTTCGCGGTTTGGACGGGGCGGAACTGTCGGAAGCCTTGGCCAAAGGCAAGGTGACGTCCCAAAAGCTGTATTCGAGCCGTCCGGTTTACACGGCTTTTGAGCCCGACACTTCCATCGAATCCCTCTACGCGGTGACGGGTGGCGGTCCGGTGGTGGTCCGCAGTGCCCCCCTCGATCGCATCATCGCCCTCACCTACCCGGGAAACTGTTTCGGGATGCGGAACCTGGCCCTCGGTTACGGGCGGGTGAGCCGCGCCTTCCCCAGTTTGGTGGAGGCCTACAAAACCACCGACGCGATCGAAATTTCCATCGATATCATCACAATCCTGCACGCCGAAAACGAGACATTTCGCGATCACTACGATTACCTATTTGAACTGCGAGAAAAATTCCAATACCACCTGCTCAATTGCAGCACCCATCCCCCCCAGGCGGTGGCGGCTCTGCTGAGGGCGCTCATCTATCAGGAGCGATCGCTCGGAAACCAGCCCCAAACCGACGGCGTTTATACCTTTAATTTGCCCGTCGATATCATCGCCCGCGCCGCCCAACTCAACCATCGCACCGTCGAACAAGTCATCAAAGGAATGCGAAAAGAGGGGTTAATACTCCCCCCAAAAAGCGACGATTCCTCCGACGACATTCTGAGAGTCTGCGACCCCGAAAGCCTCAAAGAAATCTACAGTGCCACTCGCGACAAAGTGTCCTGGTGGCCGCTGCGATAGAGGAGGGAGTAGGGAGTAGAAATGACCTTGGAATTAGAGTTTCGGACTCGGTTTCCAAAACGAACCTGTAAATTCGATGAATTGCTAATTATAGCGATCAACAGAATGGCTAGGGCAGATCGGCTAATTTGAGTCCCGCCTTGAAATGAATTTCAAGGCTGATAGCAAAAGTCCACTTAAGTGGACTCGTTCGGAGTAATCGTGTCCTAACCCCCTTGTCAGTTTCTATGTATCGAATCCGGTTAAATACCCGAAAAGTCAAAGCCAATTCCGACTCCCCCCTTTTTAAGGGGGGCTGGGGGGGATCAAGGGAGGCTTGTAAATAACCGGATCTGATATTATCAATTTTTTACACCCAATTAAAGCCATGACTATTCAGGTTGAAAATCTTGTCAAACGCTTCGGTAATTTTGTCGCCTTAGACGACATCAATTTGACCGTCAAAACCGGGTCGCTGGTGGCACTGCTCGGGCCGTCCGGTTCCGGGAAATCAACATTATTGAGGGCGATCGCGGGATTGGAAAAACCCGACTCCGGGCGCATTTATTTGGAAAATGGCGATGTCACCGATGCCAAAGTCCAAGAACGGCAGGTCGGGTTTGTCTTCCAACATTACGCCCTGTTCAAACATATGACCGTCCGCCAAAATATCGCTTTTCCGCTGGAAATTGCCCGCCGTAAAAAATCTTATATCCGGGGGCGGGTCGCCGAATTGTTAGATTTAATTAAATTAGAAGGATTGGGCGATCGCTATCCCGCCCAACTTTCCGGCGGACAGCGGCAGCGCATCGCCCTCGCCCGCGCCTTGGCGATCGAACCGAAGGTTTTACTATTAGATGAACCCTTCGGGGCGTTGGATGCGAACGTGCGGCACGATTTGCGGGCCTGGTTGCGTCGCCTCCACGACGAAGTACACGTCACGACCTTAATTGTCACCCACGATCGCGAAGAGGCGATGGAAATTGCCGATGAAATTGTGGTGATGAACGAGGGGCGCATCGAACAGGTGGGGACCCCCCAACAGGTTTACGATCGCCCCGCCAGCCGCTTTGTGATGGGTTTTATCGGCCCGGTAAACGTCCTCCCCCAGGACGAAACATCGGAGGTTTTGGTGCGCCCCCACGACATCCGCATCGGCGAAATTCCCAACGATCAAAGTATCCCGGCAATTGTCAAACGCATCGTGTACATGGGTTGGGACGTTCAAATTGAATTATTGCTGCGGGACGGGACGGTTTTGAATGCCCAATTGACGCGAGATGAATGCGATCGCCTCGGAATTAGTATGAATCAAAAAGTGTATATTTTCTCGGAAAAAACCGTAACATTTGCAGGACAACGACAACCCGTCCCGTCTCGTTTTCTCAAATGTTCTTGAGAGACTCCCGCGACTCCTATCAAATCCCGTTGAGTACCCGAACCCCTTGGGAATCAATTTCCTACACCCTACACCCTACACCCCGGCGCCCGGCTGTTAAGCTTTGCTGATTCCTGAAACCTGAGTGCTGATTGCCATATCAGCCGGCTGAGAGCCGATGGATGTTTCCCCGACATCCACACCCACAGGTGTTTTCAGGTCCGTGATCGGTGCGCGATCGGCTTGGCCGGTGGGCTTCGTGCGATCGCCCATCGGGATTTGATATTGCACCCCAACTATTTCGGAAGTCTTAAAAAAGTATTAAAATGGTTTGACGGTCCGTCACCGGGCTGATGTCGGACATTTTGTTGATTCTTTCCCTCTGTCAAGAACTCGCCAAGCGCAAGCCGAATCCCTGATGGCACGATCGCAAAGGGCAAAAACCCAATTAGAAATATTCTGGCAACTCTCATCCGATCTGGTTTGTCTCCTCAGACGGGACGGTTGCATCCGCCAGATCAACCCAGCCTGGACCAAAATTTTGGGCTGGACGGAAGCGGATCTGGTGGGCCAAATGTGGTGGGATTGGATTCATCCGGAGGACTTATCCCAGGTTCATGACACAGACAAGAGATTCTCGTCGCAGGAAATCCGGGAACTCTCCCTGCGATTGCGTCGCCGGGACGGCAACTATCAAAATTTTCTCTGGAAAATGAGCGAATTTGGAAAAAAGTACGTTTTGGGCTTCGGGGAAGCGATCGCCCCGGCGGTTTCCCCCCCCGACCCCGTAGCCGACGAACTCCAAGCCCTCTATCGAATTTTCCGACAAGTCGGCTATCCCCACAGCTACGAAGATTTATTTCGATCGACCTTTGAATATCTCTCGCCTTTGGTTCCCTACGATGTGGCGGGAAGTATCTTCTTGGAATATCCGACTTCTGACGCGGGAGAAACCGTCGAAACTGCTCCCAACTGCCAGCTATTTGTGCAGGCTTCCCGCCCCCTTTCGCCCCCGATTCAGGAAATAATTTACACCCAACTGATCGAACATTTGGCATCGATGAGTGGGGAAAATTTGCACCGCCGTCCGCTATGCTTTCATCCCCCCAAAATTCCCACCCAAACAACCGTCGGCGCGATCGCGACTCTGGAATCGCGCTTTTTTATCCCCATCATCGCCCGGTCAGAAACCCGAACCCGGATCGTGGGATTACTCTTTTTGGGAGCCGAATTGAAGGGACGTTTCACCGAATCCCACATCCGTTTAATCTACTACCTCGCCAACCATACCGCCATCGCCCTCCAACACCTGCAATCTCGGTTGGCGATCGAGCAGCAAAATTTGCACAACTTGGTGATCAATTTACCCGAGGGGGTATTGTTGATCGATCAACACCAAAAGGTTGTCCTCGCCAATCCCCAGGGAAAACGCTATCTCAAGGCGATCGGAAAAATCGAAGCCGAAGCAGTGTTGAAACTGGGGGAATTATCGGTGGCGGAGTTGATGCGATCGCCGCGTCGCGTCACCCACGAAATTACCGTTTTCGAGTCACCGGAACGAGTTTTGGAAGCGATCGTCCAACCGATGTACTCCGGCAACTCAGCCGAGAACCGGCTGATTTTGATCCGGGATATCAGCGATCGCAAGCAGGTGGAATTGGAAATTCGCCAAGCCCTGCAAAAAGAGCGAGAACTCAACGCGATCAAATCTCGGGTTATCCAAACCGTTTCCCACGAATATCGCACCCCCCTGACGACGATTCTATCCGGCGCGGAACTGATCGAAACTCACCACCAAGAACTTTCGACGGAACAACAACTCCACTTCCTGAGACTGATCCAAAATGCAGCCAAACACATGGCATCTTTGGTGGAAGATATGCTGCTGGTCAACCGCGCGGAATCGGGGACGATCGACTTTCAACTCCGGCCCCTGGATCTGGTTTCCTTCGGTCAAAAATTGATGGAAGAGTTGCAGCAGTTGGCGGGGGATAAACACGCCTTGGTTTTTCGATCTGATCGCGATTCCATCCCCTGTTACAGCGATCCGAAATTGTTGCGACAGATGTTGACGAATCTCATTTCTAACGCGATCAAATATTCGCCGGACGGGGGTGCGATCAACTTCGACCTGGGTTGTCAAAACGAGAAAATATACTTTAAAATTAAAGATGAAGGCATCGGCATTCTGCCCGCCGATCGCGATCGCCTCTTTGAATGCTTTTATCGGGGCAAAAATGTGGAGACGATCCGGGGGACTGGCCTGGGGCTGGCGATCGTGAAAACCTGCGTCGAACTCCACGGTGGCGAAATTGAGGTGGATAGCGAAGTGGGACGCGGCACCTGTTTTGTCGTCAAAATCGATGAGCAGCACCTCTCGAAAACCTACGATCAAAAACGACGGGAATCCCGACAATATTATTGATAGCGGGAGTCGGGAGTCGGGAACTGAAAAGGAAATTCGGGAGGCAAACCTTGAAAGAAACCGGGTTTCTGAACTTGAGAAACCCGGTTTTTCGGATATGGGATCAGGATTCGATCAGCGCGATCGCCCGCTTGACACTTTCGGGGAGGATCACCACCAAACATCCCGGTGTCGCCTCCTTCAGGGCGGTTTCAATCGCCCGGGTTTCGTCGAGGATCACCTGGCAATTGCCGTCCGGTTTTTCCTCCCGGATGCCCTCGTAAATATAATCGGCCACCTCGCCGCGATCGCGGCCCCGGGTGTCGTCATCTTCCTTGACGATAATGCGGTCGAACATCGCCGCCGAGAGCCGCCCCAGGTGCACAAAATCCTCGTTGCGGCGGTCGCCCGGCGCCCCGATCACCCCGATGCGATCGCCCCCGGTCCAATGATTGACAAAATCGGCGATCGCCCGGTAGCTGGCGGGGTTGTGGGCGTAGTCCAACAGGACGTGGAACGAATCCACCGGGATCAAATTCATCCGCCCCGGCGTCTGCTCCACCGATGCCTTGAACGTCCGCAAAGCAGTGCTGATCTCAGCGACACTCACCCCGCCGACGTAAGCCGCCAGACTCGCCGCCAGCACATTGGCGATCATGAACGGCGCCCGGCCCCCCAACGTCAGTGGCACGTTCGCCATCTGCTCGACGCGGATGCTCGGTTCACCCCCCCGCAACAGGGACAAATAACCCTCTTCGTAAACGGCCGCGATCCCGCCGTTGTCAACGTGTTCGAGCACAATGGGGTTGTCCGGTTGCATGGAAAAATAGGCAACTTTCCCCTTCACCCGCTTCGCCATGTCCGCCACCAGGCGATCGTCGGCATTGAGCACCGCGTAGCCGTCCCGGTGGGCGGACTCGGCGACGACGCTCTTGACGTAGGCCATATCCTCAACGGTGTTGATGTCGTGCAGTCCCAGGTGGTCGTCCGAGACGTTGAGCACCACCCCGACATCGCAGCAGTTGAAGCCCAATCCCGATCGCAAAATTCCCCCCCGGGCGCATTCGAGCACGGCCACATCTACAGTGGGGTCGCCGAGGATCAGTTGGGCGCTCTGGGGTCCGGTGTTGTCCCCGGCTTCGGCCAAAAAGTCGCCGATATAGGTTCCGTCGGTGGTGGTGTAGCCGATGGTCTGTTGGGTTTGGCGGAAAATGTGGGCGGTGAGGCGGGTGGTGGTCGTCTTGCCGTTGGTTCCGGTGATGGCGACGATGGGGACGCGGCTGGATTGAGATCCGTGGGGATAGAGCAAATCCAGGATCGGTCCGGTGACGTCCCGGGGTTGTCCCTGGCTGGGTTGCAGGTGCATCCGCAGTCCGGGGGCGGCGTTGACTTCCACGATCGCCCCGTCGATGTCCCGCAGGGGTTTGCCGATGTCGGTGGCGGTGATGTCGATGCCGGCGACATCCAATCCCACCAGTTTGGCGGCCCGTTCAGCCAGCCAGCGGTTTTCGGGGTGAATTTCGTCGGTGCGATCGATGGCGATGCCGCCGGTGCTGAGGTTGGCGGTGGCGCGGAGGTGGCAGATTTCCCCCTCGTCGGGTACGCTGTCGAGGCGCAGGTTTTGAGCCGCCAAGATCTCTTCGGCCCGGCCGTCGATGTCGATGCGGGTGAGGACATTTTCGTGGCCGCTGCCCCGGCGGGGGTCGCGGTTGGTTTCTTCTACCAGTTCTTGGATGGTCGATCGCCCGTCCCCGACGACGTGGGCGGGGATTCGCTGGGCGACGGCGACGACTTTTCCATCGATGACGAGCACCCGGTAGTCATTGCCTTCGTGGAAGCGCTCGACGATCACGCCCCCGAATTTAGACTCGGCTTTAGCGCGATCGTAGGCTTCTTCGGCATCCCGCCAACTTTGAATGTCGAGGGTGATGCCCCGGCCGTGGTTGCCGTCGAGGGGTTTGATCACCACCGGAAATCCCCCCACGGCGTTAACGGCCTCGTCGAGTTCCCGTGCCCGGTAGATCACCTCGCCCCGGGGGACGGGAATGTTGGCTTCCCGCAGCAGGGCTTTCGTGCCTTCTTTGTCCCCGGCGTATTCGATGCCCAAAATACTGGTGCCGTCGGTTTGGGAGGCCTGGATGCGGCGCTGGTTTTTGCCGTAGCCGAGTTGGATGACGTAGCGGGAGGGCAGTTCCCGCCAGGGGATGCCGCGGCGTTGGGCTTCGGCGATGATGGCTTCCGTGGTGGGGCCGAGGCGGTTTTCCGTCCAGATTTCCCGTAGGTCGTCGAGATCTTTGGCGAGTTCCGAGGGGGGGTAGTACCCGCGATCGATGAGTCCGTGGCATAGGCGGACGGCGGCTCGGGCGGCGTAGCGGCCCGCTTCGGGGATCTGATATTCAAACAGCACCCGATACACGCCCTTTTGGGTGGCGGCGCGGGTGCGCCCGAAGCACACCGGCATTCCGATTAAATTCTGCAATTCCAGGGCAACGTGCTCGACGACGGTTCCTATCAAAGTCCCTTTTTTGACCCGCCGCAGGAAGTCTTCGCGGTAGGTGGCGACGTCGTCGGGTTCTTTGAGGCTGGGGAGGGCATCGACCAATCCTTCGTAAAAGTCGGGGATTTCGTCGGTGAAGCGATCGTCTATGTCTTCGAGATCGAGGTAGATCAAAATTAAGTTCTGATAGTCGATGCTCCAGTAGTTCGGCCCTCTAAGGGTTTGAGTTTTTAAGATTTTTATTGAACCTCCTCTGACTTGGAAACATCGATAAAAATGGGGAGTGGGGAATTTTAGATTTGAGATTCCCCGATGGGGGCGGAGGTATCGGAGTGAGGAGTCAGAAGCAAGGAGTTAAGAAAGTTCTCTTTTCTCCCCACCGAGCACACCCCACACCCTACACCCTACACCCCACACCCTTATTGATTCTCCGGCTTTTTTTGGAACACGGACGGCTTCGGTTTGGGTTGCTGGGGCGGTTGGGGATAAAACTTGAATTTCTCGATCGCCGCACTGGCCGTCTTCACCACCGCCGGATTGGCATCCCGCAGCGCCTGTTGCAGTATAGGGATGACGCGATCGCTCCGGATCTTTCCGAGGGCGGAAATCGCCTCTTGGCGTACCGTCGGATCGGGATCGCGGCTCAGTTGGGTGAGGGTGGGAATGGTTTGCTGCAATTCGGGGCGGGCGCCGTGGGTTTCGGCCAGTTGTCCCAAGGTGGCCGCGAGGCGGGCGCGGACTGAGGGTTGGGAGTCGCGCAGGTGGCTTCCCAGGTTGGGTATGGCGGCTAGATTGTTGAATTGTCCGGCCCGGGCGATCGCGTCGATTTCTTTCTCTTCTGACGCTTCCGGGGGAGTTTCCGTCTCCCCTTCCTCCCCGGACAAAGCTTCCGCCGCCTGTTCGGCCTCGGCCAGCAAGTCAGGGATCAGGTCCAGGCGCTCGTGCAGGGATTCGATCATCTCCTCCGTCTGCACCTCCATCGATCGCACCAAATCCTCGGTCCCCTGTCGGATCTCATGGTTATATTGATCCTCCAGGTTGTCCACGGCGCTTTGAATTTGCGTTTCCTGGGCTTGTTGCAGGTCTAGGCGGATTTTTTCCAATTCTTCCTGACTCTGCTGTTGGAGGGCCTGTAAGCCGGCTCTGACGTCATCTTCAGTGGTGCGAACCTCCGCATCCAAGTTTTGCAAGTGGCGATCGTACTCGGCCATCGACTCGGCCATCTGCTCGGCGCGATCGTGGCTCCCGGCCAACCCCTGGGACATCTGTTGCAGGCGCATCTCGTACTCGGTGAGGGCCCGACTCATTTCGGTGACGTGGGTTTGGCTGGTTTCCAACTCCTGCGTCACCTGTTGCAGTTGCGTCTCGTAGTCCGTCAGGGAGCGCTCCATTTGCTCCATTTGCAGTTGGCGTCCGGTCAACTCCTCCCGCAAATTGCCCAACTGTTGTTCGTAGGCTTTTAAGGTTTCGTTGGCCTCTTGCAGTTGATCCTCGCGGTTCTCTAGCTTGCCGCTGAGTTCGTGAATTTGGGCCTCGTAATGCTGTTTGAGGGATTCACCCGTCGCGACCAGTTGGGTTTGATAATCCTGTTGCGCGGTTTCGGCCTGTTCGCGCAGTTGGCGATCGTAATCCTGACGCAGAGATTGCACGGTTTCCTGAATTCGGGCTTGGTGGGCTTTTTCTAGGGTTTCGGCCTGTTGGCGAATTTGTCGCTCGTATTCTTCTTTTTGCTCGGCGATCCGCCGCTCCCAAAACACATAACTGCCGCCCAAGCTCGCCAGGGCACCGATAATAAACATAATAACTAGACTAACCGGGTCCATAACCATCTCCCAATTTTTGATACAGTATATAGCGAGGGGCGATCCGTTCACACGAAAACTCCAGGTAAAAAGCCGAAACCTTCTCCGGCTCCGGGTTTGCCCGCCATCCACTTTACATCCTCCGATCCGATGTCCGATCGCACCACCGAACCGACAATCCGCGCTCGCATCCTGATTTCGGGACGGGTGCAGGGCGTGGGATTCCGCTTTTCGACCCGCGAAGAAGCCACCCGCCGAGGCGTCGCGGGGTGGGTGAAAAACCGCCCCGACGGCCGGGTTGAAGCCGTGTTGGAGGGAACTGAAGCCCAGGTGGAGGGGATGATCCGCTGGTGTCACGACGGCCCGCGATCGGCCCAACCCACGGGAGTGGACGTGCATTGCGAAACCCCCGAAGGACTGCAAGGATTTGAAATCCACCACCATTGAAAGTTAGGGAATCGGGAGTCGGCAGTCGGGAGTCGGGGAAGGAAATGAATTAATAATTATTAATTGTTAATTATTAATTGTTAATTATTCATGACAGTTTGGAAGCGACGAATTCTTCCAGGCGTCTGACTCCCGTTTCGATGGTTTTCAGGTCGGTGGCGTAGGAGAGGCGGATGTGGTCGTCGGTTCCGAAGGCTTTGCCGGGGACAGTAGCCATCTGTTTTTCTTCCAACAGGGCGTTGCAGAAATCGACAGACCCGAGGTGGGTCTTTCCGATGTTGACGTACATATAAAATGCCCCGTAGGGTTTGACGCACTGGATGCCGGGGACGGCACTGATGAGCTCGTACATCACCTCCCGGCGTTCGGCGAAGGCCTGCCGCATTGCTTCCACGCAGTCGAGGGACCCTTCCAAAGCCGCGATCGCCCCGTATTGTGAGAAGGTGCAGACGTTGGAGGTGCTGTGACTTTGGATGCGGGTCATGGCCCCGATGATGGTTTTGTCCCCGGCCAGATATCCCAGACGCCATCCCGTCATGGCGAAGGATTTGGCGAAACCGCTGCTAATCAGGGTTTGTTTGTCGCTTCCGGGTTTAGCCGCGGCGATGCTGAGGTGTTGGGCCCCTTCGTAGAGGATTTTGGAATAAATCTCGTCGGAGACGACGTAAATTCCCGATTCCACCACCACCTCAGCCAGGGCGCGAATTTCGTCGGGGGTGTAGACCATTCCGGTGGGGTTCGAGGGAGAGTTGAGGACGAAGAGTTTGGTTTTGGGGGTGATGGCTTCCCGCAACAGTTCCGGGGTGATTTTGTACTCGGTGCTCGCATCGGTGGGGACGATAACTGGAGTTCCGGAGGCGAGTTTCACCATTTCCGGGTAGCTCAACCAGTACGGAGAGGGTATAATCACTTCATCTCCCGGTTCGATCGTCGCCATCATCAAGCCGTACAGGGAATGTTTGCCGCCGTTGGTGACGATGATATTTTCGGCGCTGTAGTTGATGCCCACTTCTTCAGTCAGGGTGCGGGCGATCAGTTCCCTGAGTTTCGGTTCTCCGGCGGCCGGACCGTAGCGGGTCTTTCCTTCTTCCAGGGCTTTTTGAGCGGCAGCTACGATGTGGGGGGGCGTGTCAAAATCCGGTTCGCCCACGCTGAAGTTGAGAACGTCGAGTCCCTCGGCTTTCATCGCTTTGGCTTTGGCTGATATCGCCAGGGTGACGGATTGGGGAACCTGCTCTACACGTGCTGCCAGCTTCATCTCAATCTCTCGCTTTGTGGTTTTAAACTTTAGATTTTAGGGGGGGTGATGACGGTTCGCAACCCTATTGTCCGGCAATGATGACATTTGGGAGCTGGGTTTCCATATCATAAATCAATGATTTTGTCAACACTCGCCGGGGTAATTCAAAGCTGGGGTTTTCGATCGCCCCTTCAAATCAAAGTCGATGGTGGGAATCGGCCGATCGCGATCGGGTACAATTTTGGGGGGGCGATCGAGCCGTATCCGACCCATTTGCGATCGCCGATTGACGACACTCAGGCGAGGAACTCCGAACCCAAAACTTCCCCGCGATCGACCTGAATTTGTGACCTTTCCGGGGTGAATCCGTCCATCTGACCTGGGGCGAAACCCCATCGCCGGCAATTCTGTCGCATTTGGACGGCGGAAAGAATCTGGAAAAATTGCTCCAATTCCTTTATTCTCTGAACAGGTAAACGCTCAAATGTCCGACTTTCCTTCGATACAGTCATTAATGTTCTATTCTATTTTTGATTCCGACACAACCGACTCCAAATCCTTCGAGTTGCCGGGGGCCCGTCCCCACTATAACCCCGACCGCCCCGGCCAGGTGGAACACATTTTCCTTGATCTGGTTTTAAACATACCCGATCGCCGCTTTCAGGGCACCTGTACGATTACTCTCAACCCCGTCCGCGACGGCATCGAAACCCTAACGCTGGATGCCGTCGATCTGGAAATCAGCCGCGTCAAAATCGGCAAGCATGAGGTGGAATTTGACCACGACGGCGAGGAATTAAAACTCTACCTCAACAAACCCACCGCCGCCGATAAAACGCTAAAAATCGCGATCGATTATGGCGTCGAGAACCCCCAGCGGGGCCTTTATTTTGTCGGCCCAGACCGCCACTATCCCGACAAACCCACCCAAGTTTGGACCCAGGGCGAAGACGAAGATTCCCGCTTCTGGTTCCCCTGTTTCGACTATCCCGGACAACTGGCGACCTCGGAAGTTCGCGTGCGGGTTCCCCAGGATTTTCTGGCGATTTCCAACGGCGAACTGATCGAAACGGACAGCAAAGGGGAGGACAAAATTTATCACTGGCTGCAAAAACAGGTACACCCCAGCTATTTGATTACCTTGGCGGTGGGTAAATTTGTCGCGATCGAGGATCGGTGGAACGATATCCCCGTCGTTTATTATGTGGAAAAAGACCGGGCGGACGATGCCCGCCGCAGCATGGGAAAAACCCCCGAAATGATCGGGTTTTTCTCCCAAACCTTCGGGTATAATTATCCCTATCCTAAATACGCCCAAGTCTGCGTCGGGGACTTCATTTTTGGCGGGATGGAAAATACCTCCACCACCCTCCTCACAGACCGCTGCCTGTTGGACGAACGGGCCGCCCTCGACAACCGCAATACGGAAAGCCTCGTCGCCCACGAACTCGCCCACCAGTGGTTCGGGGATTTGCTGGTAATCGGCCACTGGTCCCACGCCTGGATTAAAGAAGGGATGGCGACCTATTCGGAGGTTTTGTGGACGAATCACGAATATGGGACGGATGAGGCGGCTTATTACCGACTCAATGAAGCCCGCAGCTATTTTTCCGAGGATGCGTCCCGCTACAGCCGCCCCATCGTCACCCATATTTACAGGGAAGCGATCGAACTGTACGATCGCCATTTGTACGAAAAAGCTGCCTGCGTCTACCACATGATCCGGGCGGAATTGGGGGACGAATTGTTTTTTAAAGCGATTCATACGTTTGTCAACGACAACGCCCATAGGACGGTCGAAACGGTGGATTTATTGCGGGCGATCGAAAAGGCAAGCGGGCGGAATTTGCTGTTCCTGTTCGATCAATTTGTCTACCGAGGCGGACATCCCAAATACAAAGTTTCCTATTCCTGGGACGGCGAGAGCAAAATCGCCAAACTCACAGTCAAACAGACCCAGGCGAAAGACAGCGAAAAGTTGAGTGAAAGTCACTTATTTGACCTGAAGATTCCCGTCGGTTTTGGCTACACGTCCAATAAAAAAGGGAAGGGGAAATCCAAAAATAAATCGACCGAAGTGGAGTTGAAAACGGTGACGGTCAGGGTTAGCGATCGCGAACAGAGTTTCTATCTGCCTTTGGAAGAAAAGCCCAAATTCGTCAGCTTTGATGTAGGAAATCATATCCTCAAAACCGTCACCCTGGACTATCCGTTGGCGGAATTGAAAGCCCAACTTAAGTTCGATCCTGACCCGATTTCTCGCATCTATGCCGCCGAAGCCTTGGCGAAAAAAGGCAATTTGGAATCGGCGAAAGCTCTGGGTGAAGCCCTCAGCACAGAACCCTTCTGGGGAGTGCGGGTCGAGGTCGCAAAACAGTTGGTGAAAGTGAAACTTGATTCGGCTTTTGACGGTTTAGTTGCAGGGTTGAAAGATGAGGATCACCGAGTTCGGCGGGCGGTGGTGAATGCCCTGGCGGAGATCCGCACCCCCGAGAGTTATGCGGCGTTGAAACCGCTGGTGGAAAATGGCGATCCCAGCTATCTGGTGGAGGCGGCAGCGGTGAAAGCGATCGCCAAAATTGCCGCCGGAAATATCGAAGACGAACCGGCGGAAACCGACGCGATCGCCCTGTTGGAAATGGTGCTCGCAGAACGGGCCGGTTGGAATGAAGTATTGCGATCGGGTGCGATCGTAGGTTTGAGCCAGATGAAAACCTCGGAAACCGCCCTCAATTTGATTTTTAAATATACCGCGATGGGCGTGCCGCAAGCCCTGCGGTTGAACGCCATTTCGGGGTTAGGCCGCATTTCGACGGGGCAGAATAATATCAACCTCGAACGCATTCTCCAGCGACTCGAAGAACTGGCGAAAGAGGATTTCTTCCTCACCCAAGTTTCCGTCGTCAGTGCCCTGAGTCAGATGGAAACCCCGAAGGCGATCGCGGTTTTGAGTGACTTGGCGGAACACACCCTGGACGGACGGGTTCGCCGGCGGGCGGAAGAGGCTGTCCAAAAGGTGCAAAAGAACGTCGGATCGGACAAAGCGATCGGACAGTTGCGGCGGGAACTCGACAAGATTAAAAAGGAGAATCAAGAACTGAAAAGCCGCCTGGAAAACTTGGAAGCCAAAACCAAGTAAAAGTGGAGAATAAACCCGGTTGCTATGCAGGGCTGTTTCCGTCTCGGTTAAACAAGGGGCGACCTCCCCTTGTCGAGGGTGACGAGGAAAACCAAAGTCAATTAATAATTATTAATTGTTAATGATTAATGATTAATTATTAATTGCCAGCTCCCTCTGCCATTTTTCAGGGGAAAATGAAACGGCCCTGGGTTTCTATGGGGGCCTCGGGTGGGGAACGGGAGATGTCCCAGAAACCCGGTTTCTCGGGAGCGATCCCGCCACCGGTGGGACTTCCCGAAAGCTCTGGCCGGGGGGCGGAATCATCGATGTCCCCCGAGTCCCCTCCACGGCCCGGTTTAAACTCGATCGCGAAACTTAACAAAAAGTATAGAAACCCCTCAAAAAGGCTATGATGAAGGAGTTCGGCGAATCTGAAGTGGTTGGTAACGAGACCAGAGTTTTATAGGATGGAGTTACCAACCTGAAGCAGAAAATGGCGCGTTGGCTCGAGGGGGTTGTCGCAGTGTTCGGGTGTATTCTTTCCCCCGTCGCCGGCCACGCTCCAGAATTTGGCTCAGATTGGATTCCCCACGATTAAGCGGCAAGTTAAATAATGAGAATCCTAGTCACGGGTGGCGCGGGTTTCATCGGTTCCCACCTCATCGATCGCTTGATGGAGCAGCAACATGATGTGCTGTGCCTGGATAACTTTTATACCGGACACAAACACAATCTGCTGCGGTGGTTCGACAATCCCTTTTTTGAACTGATCCGCCACGACATTACCGAGCCGATCCGCCTGGAAGCCGATCAGATTTATCATCTCGCTTGTCCGGCGTCCCCGGTTCACTACCAATACAACCCGGTCAAGACCATCAAAACCAACGTGATGGGCACCCTGAATATGTTGGGGTTGGCAAAACGAGTCAAGGCACGGATTTTGTTGGCTTCAACTTCCGAGGTGTACGGCGACCCGAGCGTACATCCCCAACCGGAAGAGTACCGGGGCAACGTCAACCCCATCGGGATTCGGAGTTGCTACGACGAAGGCAAACGGGTAGCGGAAACGCTCTGCTTCGACTACCACCGCCAAAATGGGGTGGATATCCGGGTGGCGCGGATTTTCAACACCTACGGACCTCGGATGTTGGAAAATGACGGTCGCGTGGTGAGCAATTTTATCGTCCAAGCCCTGAAAGGAACTCCCCTCACGGTGTACGGGGACGGTTCCCAGACCCGAAGTTTTTGCTACGTCTCCGATCTGGTGGAAGGCTTGATCCGCCTGATGAACGGGGATATTATCGGCCCGGTCAATTTGGGAAACCCCGGGGAATATACGATTTTAGAATTAGCCCAAAAAATTCAAAAGCGGGTGAATCCCAAGGCGGAGATTCAATTCAAACCTTTGCCACAGGACGATCCGAAACAGCGACAACCGGATATTACCCGTGCTAAAACGTATTTGAACTGGGAGCCAACCATTCCTTTGGATGAGGGACTCAAGTTCACTATCGAGGATTTTCAGAAACGAATGGTTAGTCCGAGGTAGAGAAAGTCCAATGTTTCGATGCTGCAAGGTGTGCCGGAGATTCGATAAGGTGCGACCCCGCGAACCTCCCGCCCCGAATGGGGAAAGCTGATTTTCAGAGGTTCCGGCATCTGGAGCAGCGTTTGGGAACACTGGCCGAAAGGTTGGCGACGAATGGCTGGCCAGCCCGGGAACAATCCGAACAACTCGGGACTCGCGATCGCTCAGTAGCCCTCCCAACCCACGGATAACTCTTGTTATGTCAATTATTTGAGGACGTTTTTATGCGTGTCTGCGTCATTGGTACTGGATATGTCGGTTTAGTGACCGGCGTTTGCTTGGCTCATGTTGGTCATGATGTGATCTGCGTGGACAACAACGAAGAAAAGGTGAAATTGATGAAGTCGGGACAGTCCCCGATTTACGAACCCGGACTTTCGGAATTGATGAAATCCTCGACAGAAGCCGGTCACTTGTCGTTTACCTCTGACCTGAAAGCCGGTGTCGATCACGGAGAGATTTTGTTCATCGCGGTGGGGACCCCGCCGCTGCCGACGGGGGAAAGCGACACCCGTTATGTTGAAGCGGTGGCCCGGGGAATCGGCGCCAATTTGACGGCCAGTTCGGGCTACAAAGTGGTGGTCAACAAGTCCACGGTCCCCATCGGTTCCGGAGACTGGGTGCGGATGATTGTCCTCGACGGCTTTTCAGAGCGCCAAAAAGAACAGGGAACCTCGGGAAGTCCGGAGCCGGAGTTCGACGTGGTGAGCAACCCGGAATTTCTGCGGGAAGGTTCGGCGATTTTTGACACCTTCAATCCCGATCGCATCGTGTTGGGGAGCAACAGCAAAAAAGCCCTGGATCTGATGCAGCAACTCTACCAACCCATTGTCGTTCGCAAGTTCGCGGACGAACCCGACCTGCCCCCCGTCCCGGTGGTGATCACCGATTTGAGTTCGGCGGAAATGGTGAAATATGCGGCCAACTCTTTCCTGGCCACCAAGATCAGCTTCATCAACGAAATCGCCAATATCTGCGATCGCGTCGGGGCGGACGTGAAGCAGGTTGCCAGCGGCATCGGCCTCGACTCCCGCATCGGCAACAAGTTCCTGCAGGCCGGCATCGGCTGGGGGGGTTCGTGCTTCCCCAAAGATGTCTCGGCTCTCATCCACACCGCCGACGATTACAACTACGATGCCAAACTGCTCAAGGCCGCCGTCGAAGTCAACAACCAACAGCGGGTGATCGCGATCGAGAAATTGCAGCAGGTGCTCAAGATCCTCAAGGGCAAAACCGTCGGCCTGCTGGGGTTGACCTTCAAACCCGACACCGACGACATGAGGGATGCCCCGGCCCTGAACCTGATCGAACAACTTAACCGCCTCGGCGCCCGGGTGAAAGCCTACGACCCGATCATTTCCCAAAGCGGAATGCGGCATGGCCTGTCCAACGTGATGGTGGAAACCGACCCGGAACTGATGGCCGACGGTTGCGATGCTTTGGTGTTGGTGACGGACTGGCAACAATTCTCAACCCTCAACTACGCCAAGATGGTCAAATCCATGCACACCCCGATCATCATCGACGGTCGGAACTTCCTCGATCGCCAACAACTCGAAGAGGCCGGCTTCCAATATGTGGGAATCGGACATTAATAGACGATCCCCCTAAATCCCCCTTAAAAAGGGGGACTTTGATTCGGATTATCCCTAGAAAAGGGGGACTTTATTCTCCCCCCCTTATAAAGGGGGGGCTGGGGGGGGATCTACGATTGCTCCCTAGAAAAGGGGGACTTTATTCTCCCCCCCTTATAAAGGGGGGGCTGGGGGG
>JBNGCR010000009.1:5777-15239 GCA_050045915.1 Limnospira sp. | reverse complement strand
GGATCTACGATAAAAAAAGACGGAAGGGAGATGACCACACTCCATTCCGTCTTTTCTGTTGTCTATTTTTTTGAGCCAGAGGGCGATTAGGCGTTCATGTCGCCGGCCTTGAGCATGGCTTGGGCTTCGGTGTCTGGGGTGATTTCCGGGGCTACGAAACCGCCGGAGTAGAGTACCGAACCGCGCTGTTGCTGGGCGAAGACGGGGAAGATTTCACGCACTTGAGAAGCGACTTCCACAGTCTTGACATCGTAGGTTTGGGTCGCAACCTTGGGATAGAGTCCGATCCCGATAATCGGCAGCAGCAGGCAGGTGGCGACGATTACTTCCCGGGGTTTGGCATCGCCGAGGTAGTCCTCAATTTTGAACCCGCCACTGTTTTCACCGTAGAACACCACCCGCAGCAGGTTCAGCAGGTAGATGGGGGTGAGAATCAGACCCACCGCAGCCAGGGCGATAACCACAATCTTAAAGCTGGAGCTGTAGACGTCGCTGGTGGTGACACCCAAGAAGATGGTCAGTTCTCCGACAAAACCGCTCATTCCGGGCAATGCCAGGGAAGCCATCGATCCGGCGGTGAACAGGGCGAACACTTTGGGCATATCTTTGGCCATACCACCGAGTTTTTCCATTGACAGGGTGTGGGTGCGATCGTAGGTGACTCCCGCCAGGAAGAACAGCATGGCGGCGATTAAACCGTGGGAAATCATCTGCAGGACGGCGCCGTTGAGTCCGAGTTCGGTTAAAGAGGCGATTCCGATCAGGACGAAGCCCATGTGGGAGATGGAGGAACAGGCGAGACGGCGCTTGAGGTTGTCTTGTCCGAAGGCACTCAGGGCGCCGTAGACGATATTGACGACTCCCAAAATTGCCAGAACCGGGGCGAAGTACAGGTGGGCGTTAGGCAGCATTTCCATGTTCATGCGGATCAGGCCGTAGCCTCCCATTTTCAGCAGCACGCCGGCGAGAATCATGGAGACAGGGGCGGACGCTTCGCTGTGGGCGTCGGGCAGCCAGGTGTGCAGGGGGAAGATGGGCAGTTTGACGGCGAAGGCGATCAGGAATCCGGCGTAGAGGAAGAGTTCCAGGGCCAGGGGATAGTGCTTGTGGGCGAGGGTGGTGATGTCAAAGCTGGGGATGCCACCGTAGAAGGCCATCGCCAGGGCGGCAACGAGGATGAAGATGGAACCGAGGGCGGTGTAGAGGATGAATTTGGTGGCCGCATAGAGGCGCTTGGGTCCGCCCCAGATGGAGATGAGGATGTAGACCGGGACCAGTTCCAGCTCCCACATTAAGAAGAAGAGGAGGAGATCCTGAGCCGCGAAGACGCCGATTTGGGCCGCGTAGAGCACTAATAAGAGGAAATAAAAGAGTCGTGGCTTTTTGGTGACTCGCCACGACGCTAAAATAGCCAGGGTGTTCACAAACCCCGTGAGCACGATCAGGGGCATGGACAGGCCATCGACTGCCACTGACCAGTTGAGCCCCAACTGGGGAATCCAAGCGTAGGTTTCAGCCAGTTGGAATGTCGAAATGTCCAGGCTGTAGTGGTTCCAGAAGCAGAAAACGGTGAGAACGAAGTCTGTCAAGCCGACTGCGAGGGCGTACCAGCGAATCGTGCGGCCTTCCCGGTCTGGAAGGAAGGGAATGGCCAAGGATGCCAGTAGCGGGAACAGGATGATTGTTGTTAGCCAGGGAATTTGACTGCTCATGGTCAGTGAGTAAGAAAAAATACTTAGTGCGTACAACCCATTATAGGGAATGAGTAAAGTTTTGTTAACTATTTTGCAGAAAAATTAAGCAAAATGTCGAGGATGCTTGCTGTGAGGGAAATACAGCGATCGCCCTTTTCCCGAATCCCCTCTCTGGGTGTCCCCCGGTGGCGGGGGCTTGCAGGTTGGAGGTGGGTCTGGGAGGCAAGGGGACGAGTCATAAACGGCAATCCATCTCTAAAAATCTATGGTTTACAAAAAACCATTTGTCTTAATCTATCGTAACATCGCGATCGCGGAGTGGCTAGGTCTAAACACTCAAGATCCCTAATCGCGATCGTTATTTATACTTATCAGAACTTATACCTAGTTGGGTGCGGGGGCAAGACCCGCAGACCTCGGTGCGGGGGGACGGGGGATGTGGCTCCACATTATATAGATGGGGCGCAAGCCTTGCGCCCCTACAGTCCTACAATATGGATCGATGAATCGGGTTTGATGCGATGTATGACCAACCGTTTGTGATTCCCAGCGAGTTGTTGGACTGGCTGGCGGTTTTCGGCTATCTGTCTTTTATCCTGTTTGTCGCTTGGCGGGTGATTGTCAGTAAGTAAATCATCGTTTGTTGTTGCGCTTTAGCGCGACTAGGAACTTTTCTTCAAAACAGTTCCGCCGATTATTGCAAATATTAGTAATGTGAAAGTTGCCGTCGGTTCGGGAACGGTTTGCCGTTCGCTGACGACTGTGACATTCTCATCCGAGGCATCCCCGCTATTGTAAATATAGCCGAATGCGTCCGCGTCGTCGAGTAAGTGGGCGCGTAAAAATAGGGCACTCCAGCGGGCGATGGTACCCAAGGCGATCGCCTGATCTAAAGTGGGGGAATTGGGGTCGCGAATCGGGTTATCTTCGTTCGTGATACCGTAATGATTCGCCCCTAAAACTGTTATCAACGCCTTCGGCGGATCTTGGATTTGCAAATAGGTGGCTTCGGCGGAACTCGGCAACCCGACGCTATCGCGATCGCCCTGAATTAAAGCGGTGGGAATGCCGTCGTTATTCACCGGAGGGAAAAAATCGGTATCGGGAGAAAGGCGAAAATTGGCACCGAAAAATATTCCTGCTTTTACCGCTTCAGGGCGGGTAAATTCAGCCGGACAGCTAATCGGAGGACAGATATTTTGAATGATTGATAATCCGATGAATCCGCCCAGCGAGTGTCCCAACAATCCCAAAGTATCCGTATCGACGATACCGGCGAGGGGAAAATCGGGGTTTGCATTCTGTTCGATCAGATAGTTTAACGTGTCGTTCACCTGCCGGGGTTCTGGCAATAATCCCGTCAAAACTTCTTCGGTGACGGGGTTGAAAACGCTACGTTCGTTATTGGGGACGACGACGATAAATCCGTACCGGGCGACGAGGCTGGCATAATTGGCATAGTCGGCTTTATCCACCAAAGCACCCTGTAAAAATAGGGCGATGGGAAGTGCTTCGGAATCGCTCAAGACGGGATAGTAAATATCCGTCGGATCGGTGTTTCCTTCGCCGTCAGGAATTTCGGTGGAATAGGTTTCAATTTGTGTGTATTTGGGTTCCGGAACGAATGCGATCGCGGGCATTTCTGAGAGTCCGAAGGAGAGGGCGATCGCGACACCAGAGAGGATGCTAGAATGGGTGGATACTACTGGTTTCATGGTGAGTTAAAAAACGCTTGGGAATGAGCCTTTGTTGTTGCGCTTGGGCGCCACTGAGGTGGCTCAAGCCCAACAACGGGATTTGGAGAATACTTGGCGATTATTTATCACATTTTTTGATAAATGTCAAGCCCCCAAATTTTACAACAGGAGGAATTGATTCGGATGACGGTTAACTCCTCCCTGTCCTCTGTGCTTCTGTGGTGAATTTTCTCCCTTTATCTCCCTTTTTCCCGAATCTCAGTCAGATAATATTCAAACCGCTTCCGCAACTGTTCCACGGTCAAATTTTGCGTCCAATACTCAACCAAAGCGTGCCCGAACGCCCAGGCATTGCGATCGGGAGTGTCGGGATTTTCTAATAATAACGGCCAGAGGGCGAGTAAGTCGAAATTGGGGGATTTAGGCTGATCGCCACCCAACAAAGAAAACAGATCGTAAGCCATCTGTAACTTGCCGATCGCGACGGGAAGCTGTTCCACGGGAATCTGTTCAGCGAGGAGATAGGCGAGGGTGGGGTTGCCGGTGGTGAGGGTGGAAATAAACTTGAGAACCGGACTTTTTAATAAGGCGGTGAGTCCCTGGGTGGTTGCCATTTGGCGGGTGTAGCGATCGATGATTTTTGCCGATGCCTGGATGCGGGCATCGCGATCGCGCAAAAATCGGGCGAGGCGCAACTGTTTGGTCGGTTCCATCACCTCGATTAAAATCATCGATAAAATATCGGAATTCCAGGCGTTTCGATTCGTTTTATTATCGCTCGTCACCAGGGGTAAAACGCGATCGCAAAATTCTCCCAACCGTTCGGCGCGATATGCCGTCGCCTCCCGGATCGCTTTTTCTTTGGGTTTATCTCCCGTTTCCCAATGGTAGGGCGGGTTCCACTCCCGCACCGGACGCAGGCGATCGACTTGGGTGACGATCGCGATAGTTTTCAACTCCGGAACTTCGATTTTCATGTCCTTAAGAAAATCCCGATCCATCTGCAACGCCGGATCGAGGGCGGGGGTAATTAATAACAATAAATCCGCGATTTTTGCCTCGTCGAGAACCAATTCCCGCAAGTCACCCCGGTGTACCTGTTCGTAACCGGGAGTATCCCACAAATTCAAAGCTTCTCCGGTGGGTGTCCGCCACTGATAATTTTGGATGCGATCGGTGCTCGGGAGTACGTCAACTTCGGCGCGATCGGCCCGAAATAAAGTATTAATTAAACTGCTTTTTCCCGATCCGGTTCGCCCCACCAACAGGATGCTGAGGGGTTTTTGTTCCACTTTTTTGGCGGGTTCGGCTGTTTCCAGAATTTGCTGTAGCGTCTGAGTTTTTGCCTGTGGCAGCGTCTCCTCGGGGGTGGCGAGGGTTTCGAGGGGAATTTCCTCTCCGCCGTAGAGTGCGATCGCCTGTCGGGACAGGTTTTGCAATGCCACCTCCCGCATCATCTGCCCCAAATTAACCAATAATTCTTGGGTGGCTTGGTTGCCGGACTTCTGACTCACCAACTTCGCCGCCGCCGCCGCCGGGTTCAGCAGCCACAGAGCCCAATTCCAAACTTGCCACAATTTTCGGGCGGAGGGTTCGAGTTTTTGATAGACTTCGTAAGCCTGATACGCCTGTCCCACCGTCACTTGATTTAACGCCGGGGAGAGTTCTTGCATCCAGCGATCGAGGTCGTCCACAGTGCCCCGAATTAATCCGTAAGCTTGGGTGACGTAGATATTTAATAAAGGATATTTAACCTCGGGATGGTAAATATTGGCGATCGCGATCACCACTTCCCGACACCGCTGCCAAAACTGACCCCAATCTTCCCAAAAGGGCGGATCGGTTCGCGACTCTTGCAGGATTTCTCGGATGGCAATTTCAGCCTGTTTGAGGGCTTCGCTTCCCCCGTTGGCTGCTTCCATCTGTTCGCCAAACTCGAAATTTTCGTTGGCTTCCGCCACCGCTTCTTCGACTTGAGTAATGGCGGGTTTCGTCCACCTCACCAGCAGCCACCGCCACCCGAGTAAAACCAGGGTAACGATCGCCCAAATCCAGTTAATTCCCCAGTCGTGAATTTGGGTTCCCGCGGCGATCAGCAAAAAGGCGGCGATCGCGGCGATCGGACTAGCTAAAATTACCCATTGCCAAAATTTTAGATTGACCATGTTTGGATGTTCCTCCGGCGGCGGTCTGGGTTGCGATCGATTATACTATAAATGCTGCTAGGATGGTTTTATATCCCCCATTATCCCCCTTAAGAAGGGGGACTTTGAATCCCCAAGGGGGACTTTGACTGGCTCCCCCCTTATTAAGGGGGGCTGGGGGGGATCTCAAAGATTGCCAGGGAGAACGACCATCGTTTTGATCCCCCATTATCCCTCTTAAGAAGGGGGACTTTGAATCCGATGCAAGGTCACGCCCGGGTCAAACTTTCCCGCAACTGATCCAACATTTCCGCCTCGGAACTGGCGGGTTTTTTACACTTCAAACCCTGACAGACCAAAGCCACGGCATTTTCCGGCAAATTGCTATCAATTTTGAGAATAGCAGCCGGCAAATACTGGCGATTTAACTTGTCAATTTCCGTCGCTTTGGCGCGAACCAAGGTATTATTACGATACCAGTCCAACGCCACAAACAGACTCGGGCCGGCTTGGGGTGCCTTTTCCATGATGCTGGCGAAAGCCTTCAAACCCGCCTCGGCCCGATCCAAATAGGCGAGATCTTCTTTTAATAAGAATAACCGCACCAAATTGGCGATCGCAATCCCGTTTGCCGAGGGGGTGGCATTGTCCATGTAACTCCGTTCCCGGACGAGTAAGGTTTCCCCCGCGTCCGCCGCCGTGTTGAAATAGCCGCCCATTTCCACACTCCAGAGATACTCGTCAAATTCACGCTGAACTTTGACCGCATTTTCCAGCCAAAATTCCGCCAATTCCGGATTTTCAAAACTGGCTTGATGCAGGTCGATCAGGGCTTTGATAAACAGGGCGTAATCCTCCGACTGTGCCAAAACCGCCGGTTCGCCGTCGTAGTTGACCCGGTGAAAGCGATCGCCCACCCACTGGCAATCCAAAATAAACCGGGCGGCGGTCGCTGCCAATTCCAAATACTCGGAATTATCGAAAACTGTCGCCGCCTTCGCCAATCCGGAAATCATCAAACTGTTCCACGCGGCGATCATTTTCGTATCAGTGACGGCGGGGATGCGACCCGGCCAATCCGTTTCCTTTGCTTCCTGGTTATTGCGGGCGGGGGGAAAGGTTTTCACCTCCTCCGGCGGGGCACCGTAGCGGACGGCGAACAGTTTCGCCAGGGCCGATTCCAAGGTGTCGCCGAGGCGATCGCAATTCCACCGTTGCAGGACATTTTTGCCCTCGAAATTTCCGGATTTCGTAATCGTAAATTGGGCTTGCAATTCTCCCAATTCTGCCGCCGTCAAAAACGTTTCCAACTCCTTGTGCGTCCAGACGTAAAACGCCCCCTCTTCCGGTTCCTTATCTTCGGGAGTGATAAAACTGTCGGCATCTTGGGCGGCGTAAAAATAGCCCTCTGGTGCCTTCATCTCCCGTTTCAACCAGGAAACCGTCCCGGCGATCGCCCGTTCAAAGGCGGGTTCTTGTACGCCAGATCGCCACAAATCCGACAAAAATTCCACGATTTGCCCGTTGTCGTAGAGCATTTTTTCAAAGTGGGGAACCGTCCAAGTCGGATCGACAGTGTAGCGGTGAAATCCCCCGGCAACGTGGTCGTAAATTCCTCCCGTCGCCAAATCTTTTCCCCGGCGAATGCAGGCTTCTTTTGCGTCGGATTCGGACTCGAATTTAAACCGCGTCCCCCGCAACGCCATGTCCGCGTAGGGAATCATCGGAAATCGGGGGCCGCCGAAGTTGTTGCGGCCGATAATTCCGGTGTTGACCTCCAAACCTTTTTTGAGGAGATTTTCGCTCAATTCGGAAGCAGGTAAAACAGCGGATTGTTGCAGTTGGGTGACGATTTCTTCGGTGATGGTTTCGAGTTTATTTTTTTCGCGATCGTAGAAGTCCCGGATCGCTTTCAACAAGTCCAAAAAACCGGGGCGTCCGTAGCGAGGTTCCACGGGAAAATAGGTTCCGCCGTAAAACGGGATGCGATCGTCGGGGGAGAGAAAGACGTTCAGCGGCCATCCCCCCTGCCCCGTCATCATCTGCAACGCCTGCATATAAATACTATCGACTTCCGGGCGTTCTTCGCGATCGACTTTGATGGGGACGAAATTGGCGTTCATGTAGTCCGCGATCGCCAGTTCGGAAAAAGCCTCCCCCTCCATCACCGTGCACCAGTGGCAACTCGAATAGCCAATCGAAAGGAAAATCGGCTTATCCTCCCGTTTCGCTTTCTCCAGGGCTTCCTCACACCACGGCCACCAGTCGATGGGGTTATCCGCGTGTTTGCGAAGGTAGAGGCTTTGGGACTGGGCGAGACGATTAGCCATGACAATACCTGATAATTACTCGAACTGAGTCCGTTTTTCAACGTTGTCTAGTATAACAATCGGCAACCATTTTAAAATTGTCTTGCCCCCAAACCCCCAACCCTGGGGGCTTTTATGTTAGCGGGTCAAATTTTCACGAATCATTCACACTGCTATATAGTGTCACCCGAGCCGAACGATCTTCTGGCTTGTGAGGAGCTGTATGATTTTACAGGCAGGATGCCTGTACCACCTGATGAATTGACGCGAAGGGGGCTCTTCGTGATTTAATTAATATCGCTAACTTGAAACTATATAGCCCCAATGTCATTATCTCGGCGACAGTTCAATCGATATTCTCACCATTTTTTAATCGGTGCATTTCTGCCCTCGGCGTTGTCGAGTTTTTTGAAAGTTGATGTATCGGAAGAAGCGGTTCACGAAAGGGTCAAAACTTTCTTCAAAAATTTAGACCCGGAAACGGAATTATTGATTCCGACTTATTTGGGCAATCCCCAGCGTCGATATTACGGGTGGGGCGTACCGACGGGGTTGAATGTCGCCCAAAAATTCCCTCTCGGAACGGGGGTGACTTATGTGGGGAAAACCCGCAAAGTTTGGAGCGGGGCGGGGTGGACGGGACAGCCGACAATTACCCGCGATCGCGGACGGACTTACTTGATTATCGGTTCCTACGATTACCATCTGAGAAAAATCGATTTTGAAACCAATGAAGAAGTCTGGAAATACAAATTTGATGACGTTATCAAAGGATCTTCAAGTATTTACATCGACGAAACCGCCGACGAAGACAACCGCATCGTAATTTTGCAGGGCAGTCGGACGGGACGGCCCAAAGGCGGACTCGCCCCCAGTTTCCGGGCCATTTCATTTCGGACGGGTCAAGAATTGTGGAAATTGGATATTCGCAAAACTCTCAGTTACAGCCGGGACAATGACAGTTCCGCTTTATATTTAGAAAATGGTATGATTTTCAATGCCGGAGAAAATGGCATCGGCTATTTTATCGATTCTGCGGTTACTCAATCTCAGCAAAAATCAGGATTTTTGCAACCTAAAATTATCTCGGAAGTGCAGTTGTATGAAAAGAGCGATCGCGCCCGACAAGGGGGTAATTTAGTCTGTGAATCATCTCCGGCAAGACTCGGCGATCGCCTGTTCGTTGCCGCCGGTTCCGGACATATTTACGGCATCGATATCAATACCCGAAAAATAAGTTGGGATTTCTTCACCGGTTCGGACTTAGATGGAACCGTTGCCGTTTCGCGATCGGGTCATTTATTTTGTGCCATTGAAAAACAGTACATCCCCGGCCGTGGCGGCGCGATCAAACTCAATCCGGACAGGCCCCCCGCCGAAAGTGTGGAATGGTTTTTACCCACCGGAAACGCCAAAGTTGGAAGCTGGGAAGGGGGAATTATCGGTTCGGTTTCTATCAACGACGAATACAATCCAGACAATTTTCCGCCCCTATTCGCCACCCATGCGATCGACGGTTATTTGTACGTCGGTTCCCAGGAGAAAACCACGGGCGATCGCGTCCCGGGGCCGTCAGGAAAAGGCTCTTATCATACCCCCGTCGTCCTCGCCAAACAGA
>JBNGCR010000009.1:0-5677 GCA_050045915.1 Limnospira sp. | reverse complement strand
CCGGGGCCGTCAGGAAAAGGCTCTTATCATACCCCCGTCGTCCTCGCCAAACAGATGAACCTGGAAGCGATCGGCCGTTTCAAACCGGGGATTTCCTTCGAGTCCACCCCCGTCGTCTGGGATGGAAACATCATCATCTGCGGCCGGGACGGGTGGTTGTACACTTTGAATTAAATCATGCTAGAATTAAATACCAGAAGGGACGGTGTGAGGCAGTGTCGCGTCGGCGATGCTCAAACCGCCTTCCAAGAGAATTTTGATGTCTTCAATCCTTGAAACCAGTTTGACTTCGGTTCCTTCCGGCGTGGGTATCATCAACAGCACTTCTTCGCCACCAATACCTCGATCTGACAGTAAATCCGCACTGTGGGTACTCAAAATAACTTGTCGTTTTTTGGGTTTCTGTAGGCGATGAATTAGGGCGGGTAGCTTGCTGACGATCGCCGCATTTAGGGACAGTTCCGGTTCTTCTAATAATAACAGTGAATCAGATTCCAATAAAGACCACAACAAACCAATCAACCGCAATGTCCCGTCCGAAAATTGGTCTTCCCGCTGTTTCCCCGCATTCGGTCGCCAATGTTCGTAAATCGCCTCCAGGTGGGGAACGCCCATTTCGTCTTTTGTATCGGTGAGGTTTTTTAACTGCGGGACGGCAAATTTCAAAGCATCTTCTATTTTTTTGAGTCGCGACTTTCTGGTTTTTTCGGGAGTTTTTGCAACCCTTTCTAAAAAAGTTCTGCCGAAGGGGTCTTCGGAAAGACCGGGCATGGCAAAAGCTTCCGGATGACGCACCAATTGAGGAATCAGATGCAAATATAAAATCGATTCAAAAAAATTCGATATTTCTCTAAATTCCGCATTAGAATTAATTTGCTCCAGATAGGTTTGAGTCAGTCTCAATTCGTCTTGCAAGTCGTCAGAATTGGGACGGTCTAAAATTGTCTCACCTTTCCGCCAAACCGTTTCGTGGGAAATAACGGGTTGATTTTTTCCACCTTTTTTTATTTTTACACCCAACGAATATTTCCAGATCGGCGATTGACCCTTCGATTCTGACAGGTGAATTTCGATTTCGACATTGGGATTTTGACGGGCGGAAAGGCTGCGAATTTTCGAGACTCCGCCCCGATCGCTCACCGCTTTCTGCAATCCTCCCCCCGGTTTTGCCAGATCTCGCAAAAATCTGAAGGCATCCAGAAAGTTAGATTTGCCGCAGGCATTAGGACCCACCACAAAAATGCGATCGCGCAAATCCACATCTACCAACCGAAAGTTTCGCCAATTCTTGAGAATAATATGAGAGATAATCATGGCATGATTTGGAATTTTCCGAATTTTCAATGTCGCCGTCGTCTAGAATGGGGAGGGACGGACAGACCGGGCTGTTCCCCTATACTTTCAATCTCTCAATCGACCCTCGTCCAACTCGGAAGCGATCGCCGACGGACTTGTCAAATTATATCTGTTGCCGGAACTCGTCAACAGAGTCGTAAAATCCGATCTCGGCTCCACTTACCCGATTCCCGAAAAAATCGGTACGATCACAGTATGAGAAACTCCTTATCAGAAACTGACTATGGAAAATCATTTCGATACCCACATCACCCCCGCCCCCATCCAACAGGAAGACGCCCAGGAAATCCTGCAAATTGCGATGGCCCGCAGCCAGGAAAGCGGAGAACTGACCCGGGACCAGTTAGTGGAAATGGCGATGGAATTGGGCATCAGCCCCCAAGATTTGCAGGCAGCGGAACAGGAGTGGCAGAGTCGCAAGGTGGAGTTAACCGAAAAACAGGTATTTAACCACCAACGCCGCCAAAAATTCCGCCAAAATTTGATCAAATACGCGATCGTCAACTCCTTCTTGCTGGTGCTCAACCTCGTCACCACCCAAGGCATCGCCTTCGCCCTCACCATCGCATTATTGTGGGGACTCGGACTGACGCTGCAGGGATGGCGAACCTTCCAAACCGAGGGAGAAGACTACGAGAAAGCCTTCAGCCGGTGGCGGCTGAAAAAACAACTCGGCAGTTCCCTAGGCACGATCGCCGATCGCGTCCTCAAAGGAATGCAATCTTAAGAATTGCAGAATTTCGAGCGGGTGGGACCAAACAAAATCCCACCCTTTTTTTTAGGGGAGTCGGGAGTCGGGAGTCGGGAGTCGGGAAAAGGATTATCAATTGTTAATTGTTAATTGTTAATTGTTAATTGTTATTCCCTTCCAACGCCACCACCAGGCACAACAGCAGAGCCTCAGTCCACTCCACGACGGCGCCGTAGGTGTCTCCCGTATGTCCCCCCAGGCGATAATTGAGCCAGGTTCCGGTCAGAATAGCGATCGCACTGCCGCCGAGCATCAACCCCACCGCCACCAGCCAGCGGTCTGGGTGCAGCCAAATTTCCAAGCCACTCAACCCCGCCAGCAGCAGCACCGCCGGCAGCAAGTCGAAGGGGGAATAGGTGGAATCCTTGTGAAAAGCACCCTTTCCCACGGCTTTTAGGTAAGGATAGCGAGCGATCGCCACCAACTGTCCCCAGCGTCCCCAAGCAGCTACCCCCATCAAAATCAGCCATCGGGAGCGATCGAGATCCGCCAGAGCCGCCGTTTTCAGCAGCAAAATCACCACCGCCGCGATCGCCCCAAAAGCCCCCGTCACGCTGTCCGCCATCACCTCCAACCGTCGCTGCGGGTCCGTCACCGCCAACCCGTCGGCCGTATCCATCGCCCCGTCCAGGTGCAGCCCCCCGGTAATTCCGACCCATCCCGCCACCACCAGGGCCGATCGCGTCAGCACCGGACACCCGAGCAACTGCAAACCCGCGTCCGCCAATCCCAACAATCCCCCGATCGCCAACCCCAGCACCGGGGCCAGTCGGGCGATGCCCCGAAATTCCAGGGACCAAGAGAGGGGAATCGGCAAACAGGTGTAGAATGCGACGGCGGCAGCCAGTGCCGTCCCCTGGCGTTCGGCAAATTGTCGGAGCGATCGAAGCGGTCTGTCACGATTCATAAAACAAAAATTAAATGTCGGGTAGATCTATAAATATTCTCTAGGTTATGCCAGAATTGAAATGAAAACCCGCCCGGATCTGATATCGTGCCGGATCGCAGTTCGGTGATTTCTCCGCTCTGACGGCATTAATTCGCCATGATCAGTCAATCCCATCCAGGTTCCGAATTGATCGGCTCAGTTCCCCAAAGAGCGAGTCCCATCGAATCTGAACTCGGATCGATCGCCCCCCGGCGTTTTAGCTTTGCTACAATTGTGGCGAACTCAGTTCACCTAGTATCGGCATCTCCAACCCGAAAATCATCCGGGAGTTTGTCACCTCAAGTCTTTCGGCCGGGGTGAAGCGGCAAGTGAAACGACTTGAACCGCCGTGTATAATTAGGATAAATCCACACAACTCGAAGATCCGTTCAGACCGGGGCTTAACATCCCCTGAAGGCAAATTGATTTGTCGGCAGCAAAGTCGGTCTGACGGCGAGAGAATCAAAGAGTGGAAGAAAAAACACAGATCACTTTTCGCTTTGTCCGATTGTTGAGAGGCATTTTGAACCGTACATCGGGGTCTGGTGGAGCGATTCTCGTCGGCTAATCCGAACGATCTGTCCCGTCTTCCAACTTTTGAAATGTCCGGAATCGGGACTCTTCGCTCCTTGAGAAAGTTGTGGCGAATCATCAACCGGCGCGTCGTTTGCAGCGCGTTCGATTCTTTCAGTTTTTTGTTTAGGGGAACCTATCATATTTCAGAGGCTATTACTCCATGAGTTATGACCAGCTAAATTACAGGGTGTCTGCTCCGTGCATTATCGATTCCGGCATCATCGTCAACAAGTGCGATATGCAACGATTGCTCGTCGATCTGGGTCGAGTCCGTTACATTCACATCCAGGACGACCAGGTGAAACGTCAGGGAGAAGGTTACGTTCTGGAGGTGTTTGCCGATCCTCAGCAGGCTACCCTCATCGCCAATCACGCCATCTATTTAAACGTCTACAGTTTCGACTGTCTGGAGTTAAAACAATCCTCGGAAGACGAAACCTATTTCGATCTGGTTCAGGACGGACGGCTGCTGCGGTTGATTCCGCTGTCGAACCCCCTGCAAGAACAGGCGGCCCGAAATTTGAACGCGGCGGCTTTGGATGCGGTCATGGATCAGGTACTATCGACAAACTGGGATACCCAAATGGATGACGACGACTGCCCCTTCTAAACGGAATGGGAGATCGGCCGTCGGCAGGCGATCGCGGCATCTCCAGACCGCGATTTCCCTCCTCCCCGGTTTCCCCAGTTTTGTCGTCCGATCCAGCCCTAAATGTCGCAACCCTTCTCATTTCAAATCCAGGCCCGCTGCACCCAAACCCGAGCCCGAGCCGGGGTTTTTGAGACTCCCCACGGCCCGGTGGAAACCCCCCGCTTCATGCCGGTGGGGACGTTGGCGAATGTCAAAACCCTGACCCCGGCCCAACTAAAAGATACGGGCGCCCACATGGTGCTCTCGAATACCTATCACCTGCACCTGCAACCGGGGGAGAAAATCGTGGCGGCGGCGGGGGGCCTGCACCGCTTCATGGGCTGGGACGGGCCGATGCTCACGGATTCCGGGGGCTTCCAGGTCTTCAGCCTCAGCGAAATGCGGACAGTGGCGGAAGCCGGCGTCACCTTCCGATCGCCCCACGACGGCGCCATCATCGAACTGTCCCCGGAACGCTCCATCCAGATTCAAAACGAATTGGGCGCGGACGTGATCATGGCCTTCGATGAATGTCCGCCCTACCCCGCCACCCGGGAAGAAGTCATCGCCGCCACCGATCGCACCTACCGGTGGCTGAAACGCTGCATCGAAGCCCACCGGCGGACGGATCAGGCTTTATTCGCGATCGTGCAGGGGGGGGTCTATCCCGACCTGCGACAGGACGCCGCCCGGAAATTAGTCGAGTTAGACCTGCCCGGTTACGCGATCGGCGGCGTCAGCGTCGGGGAACCCACAACCCTGATGGATAAAGTCGTTCGGGCGACGACGCCCATTTTGCCGGAACACAAACCCCGCTATTTGATGGGGGTGGGGACCTACCGGGAAATGGCCCAGGCGATCGCGGCGGGGGTGGACTTGTTCGACTGCGTGATTCCCACCCGCCTCGCCCGCCACGGTGCCGCCCTGGTAGCCGGGGAACGCTGGAATTTGAAAAACGCCCAATTTCGAGAAGATTTCGCCCCCCTCGACGACACTTGTCCCTGCTACGCCTGCCGAAATTTCACCCGAGCCTACATCGGCCACCTGGTGCGGGCCAAGGAAATCCTCGCCTACACCCTGTTGAGCATCCACAACGTCACCGAACTGGTGCGGTTCACCACCCGCATCCGAGAGGCGATTTTGGGCGATCGCTTCCCCGCCGAGTTTGCCGGTTGGCTGGCTCCCGCCCCCCAGGCATCGGAGGGTGAGGAAACAGCCGCGATCGCCGACAATATTAAGAATGATTAAGCAAGGTGTGGGGGCTCCAGGAAGCTTCGGTAAGCAGAGGGAGCAGAGGAAGCTTCGGTAAGCAGGGGAGGCAGAGGAGGCAGAGGAGGCGGAGGAGGCGGAGGAGGCGGAGGAGGCGGAGGAGGCAGAGGAGGCAGAGGAGGCAGAGGAGGCAGAGGAGGCGGAGGAGGCGGAGGGGGCAGAGGAG
>JBNGCR010000008.1:16586-68198 GCA_050045915.1 Limnospira sp. | reverse complement strand
ATACTGTTTAGAAGATATCCGGTGTGAAACTTAACATTTCCTTAAGATTCTATGTTCACCATTGACATCATCGTGAAGTACGTTCCCGTACCGCTATCGGTACAGCGCAAGACCGAAGAAGACGCGATCGCGGTATACAACCAAGTGTCGGACCTGATGCGCTCCGACACCCCGCAACTGCTCGAACTCCAGTGCGAAAAGATGCCGGACAAAAAAGTGGCCGTCCTCAGCAGCGAAATTTCCGCCGTGCAGATTTCCCAAAAATCCGGCGCCACGGCCACCGGCAGACCCCCCGGTTTCGTCGCCCTGACGGAATGATCGATTCGCCGCGATCGGAAACGCCGAACCCCGCCATCCAGGTGCGACATCTCAACTTCCAGTGGCCGGGGGGCGCTCGGGTTCTGAAATCCTGCTCCCTCGCCGTCCCGGAGGGGGAATTTTGGATGCTCCTCGGCACCAACGGCAGTGGGAAATCCACCCTGTTGCGACTGTTGGCCGGATTGTTGGAGTCCCAGTCCGGCGACATCGACATCCGGGGGCGGGTCGGGTTCGTGTTCCAAAACCCGGATCACCAACTGGTGATGCCCACCGTCGGGGCGGACGTGGCCTTCGGCTTGGTGGAAGATCGCCTGCCGCAACCGGAAATCCGGCGGCGGGTGGAGGACGCTTTGGGGGCGGTGAAGTTGCTGGAATTGCAGCGGCGGCCGATTTACGCCCTCAGCGGGGGACAGAAACAGCGGATCGCGATCGCGGGCGCCCTAGCCCGCCATTGCCAAGTGCTGCTGTTCGACGAACCCACGGCCCTCCTCGACCCGGACAGCCAGCGGGACTTGGTGGGTCAAGTGCGGCAGTTGGTGAAAAATCGGGGCATCACGGCGCTCTGGGTGACGCACCGCCTAGACGAACTCGACTACAGCGACGGTGCCTTCCTGCTGGAAAATGGCTGCGTCGTCGCGGAAGGCAACCCCGAACCCCTGAAGCGGCGGTTGATGCGGCGGGTGTAGGGAGTCGGGAATAGGGAATAGGGAATAGGGAATAGGGAATCAGTCACTTTTCACTTTCCCTACACCCGGCCACAGAAATGGGGCGACGGTGCGATCGCATCTGTCGCCCCGTTTTGCCGTTTCGGGCATCTTCACGGCAATTGTCAAATGAGGTATACCGATTGACTTGAAGTCCCCCTTGTCAAGGGGGATTTAGGGGGGTTCGATCGCATCGCGGCAGATGGACAACTGCTATTCGGTTCGCGGCAAAGTGAAAAAATGTAATGATCTGTAACGAAAAAAGTGTCATGATTGAGATGGACTAACCCGATGTCCATCTAAATGAAAGTATTCTAGTCCCCAGCCATGTCACGTCCTTTAGCGAAGGCTGTCCTTCTAGTAGACGGCTATAATATCATCGGAATTTGGCCCCATTTGCAGCAACAGCGCGATCGGCGCGGGATGGAAGAGGCTCGCCGGCAGTTGATCGAAGCCCTCGTCAACTACAGCGCCTTTGAAGGGCTCGACACTCGCATTATTTTCGACGCCCACTATAATGACACCCCCGCCAGCAGCGAAGCGGTGAGTCGCAATCTGTCGATTTACTATACCGATTACGGCCAGACGGCTGATACTTATATTGAAAAATTGTGTGCGTCCTTGGGGCGACAACTGCGGTTGGCGCGGCGGCGGTTGCTGGTGGCCACGTCCGATCGCGCCCAACAGTTGACCGTCATCGGCTACGGGGCCGAGTGGATGTCGGCGCTGCAGTTGGCCGACGCGGTGGAGGCGGCGAACCGCACCCGGCGCAGACGGCACACACCCCAGAAGCGATCGGCGGGGCGGTTCCTGGCCAGTTCCCTGGATGCCGAGTCCCAAAGGCGTTTGGCGATGTTGCGGATGGGCTTGAAATAAATTTTGCCAAAGGGCTTGCAAAATTTTGAGGTCTACGTTACTATAAATAACTGTGGCTAATTTGAGTTCACCAACGGTCCTCGGTAGCTCAGTGGTAGAGCGGTCGGCTGTTAACCGATTGGTCGTAGGTTCGAATCCTACCCGGGGAGTTTAAATTCCTAACATCAAATACCAAATTGCCGGCATCTGGAAATCGGTCGTTTCTGGATGCCGGATTGGTTTAGCCCAAAATTGAGAACCCGTCGGGCGATCGTCGCCATCTCACGGAAAATCCTCAAGTTGCGAGCTACCTAGCGTAGCGACAGCTTAAGGCGAAAGCCCCGTTTCTTTAGAGCGGGGTGAGCTGACATTGGACTATTATATAAAGCATTGCCCAACTGCCGATCGATAAATCTGTACCATGTTCGATGCCCTAGCTGAACGTCTGGAGTCCACCTGGAAGAAACTCCGGGGCCAAGACAAAATCACCGAATCCAACATTCAAGATGCCCTCAAAGAGGTCCGCCGCGCCCTGCTGGAGGCCGATGTCAACCTCCAGGTGGTGAAAGAATTTGTCAAGGAAGTCGGCGTTCAAGCCCAGGGAGCCCAGGTTCTCTCCGGCGTGAAACCGGGGGAGCAGTTCGTCAAGATCGTCCACGACGAGTTGGTGAAGGTGATGGGGGAGAGCAACGTCCCCCTCGCCCAGGCCGAGGAAGGGCCGACCGTTGTGTTGATGGCGGGTTTGCAGGGGACGGGTAAAACCACCGCTTCGGCGAAGTTGGCCCTGCATTTGAAAAAACAGAATCGCACCGCCTTGTTGGTGGCGACCGACGTCTATCGTCCGGCGGCGATCGACCAGTTGATTACACTGGGGAAACAGATCGACGTCCCGGTGTTTGAACTCGGGAAGGATGCAGACCCGGTGGACATCGCCCGCCAGGGGATCGAACACGGTAAGGCTCAAGGCACCGACACGGTGATTATCGACACGGCGGGGCGTCTGCAAATTGACCAGAATATGATGGCGGAACTGGCTCAAATTAAAGAGACGGTTCAACCCCACGAAACCCTGTTGGTGGTGGACGCCATGACGGGTCAGGAGGCGGCGACCTTGACCCGAACCTTCAACGACCAAATTGGCATCACCGGGGCGATTCTGACCAAACTGGACGGGGACAGCCGCGGGGGTGCGGCCCTGTCGATCCGGCGCATTTCCGGTGCCCCGATCAAGTTCGTCGGGGTGGGGGAAAAGGTGGAGGCTCTGCAACCGTTCTTCCCCGATCGCATGGCGTCGAGAATTTTGGGGATGGGGGACATCCTGACGCTGGTGGAAAAGGCCCAGGAAGAGTTCGACATCGCCGATGCCGAGAAAATGCAGGAGAAGATCCTGGAGGCCAAGTTCGACTTCACGGACTTCCTGAAGCAGACCCGGATGATGAAAAATATGGGGTCTTTGGGGGGGTTGATGAAGCTGATTCCGGGGATGAACAAGATTTCCCAGGATCAGTTGGAGCACGGGGAAGCGCAACTGAAGCGATCGGAAGCGATGATCAATTCCATGACCGTCCAGGAGCGCAAAAATCCCGAATTGCTCTCCAATTCGCCCTCGCGGCGCAAGCGGGTCGCCCGGGGGGCGGGCTACGCCGAACAGGACGTGATGCGCCTGGTGAAGGATTTTCAGCGGATGCGGACTTTGATGCAGCAGATGGGTCAAGGCCGGTTTCCGGGGATGGGCGGAATGCCGGGGATGGGCGGAATGCCGGGGATGGGCGGAATGCCGCAGGCGGGGTTTCGCGGGTATCCCGGCGGGGGCGGCAAAAAGAAGAAGAAAGCCAAAAAGAAGAAAGGTTTCGGGCAACTGTAGACGGTCGGGCCGGGTCAGGTCGGGCGGGGAAAATGTTAGAATTTTAGGTTCCAGCACTTCGATGCTGGCTCCAGTCACTCTGTCCCAGACTGAAAAAATAGCGTACAATCCATAAGGAGAGTCCATTAGCTCAAGATGATCAAACTGAGATTAAAGCGGTACGGTAAAAAGCGAGAAGCGAGCTATCGAATTGTCGCGATGAACAGCCTGTCTCGTCGCGAAGGTCGCCCCCTGGAAGAACTGGGTTTTTACAATCCCAGAACGGATGAAACTCGATTGGATGTCCCCGGCATTGTTCGACGCCTTCAGCAAGGGGCTCAGCCAACTCGAACTGTGCGTAACATCCTGCAAAAAGCCAATGTATTTGAACAACTCAAGTCCGGAGTCTCCGCTGAATCCACCAGCACTGCAGAACCCGCCGGCCAATCCTGATTACGCCCAATTGGTGCGGTTCCTGATCGGACCGTTTTTGGAGTCCCCAGAAGCGCTGCGGGTGGATTGCGAGCGATCGTCCGCCCAGCGGAAAGTTTGGATTCGACTCGCTTTTGAAGCGGAGGATAAAGGCCGGGTTTACGGCCGGTGGGGACACAACATCCAAGCCATTCGCACCGTGTTGTCCACGATCGCCGGGGTGGCCGGAGAGTCCGTCTATTTGGATATTTACGAAGATTCTCCCCCCCAAAGTCGCCCGAGGGCAGCCGCGAATCGGCCGTCGCCCAAACGTCCGACCCGAAGTCGCCGCTCATCTCCCCCCCGGAGGTTGGCGCGTCGGGACGGCCAGTAAACTTGTATGGAAGGCGGCGATCGCTTGCCGCTTTCCCGAGTTTTTTTGTCTGGCCGGGGGCATCATCGATCGCCAGATGTTGGTCGAAATTGAAGTGGATGCGATCGTCCCCGCCCCCCACAGGAAACACCCAATCAAACCCAATTGAATGACTGAGCGATTGACGATTCAGTTACCCAGTATCGAAAGTGCGATCGCCCTCGCCGGCTATCAAGAAGACAACCTGAAAACCCTATCGAAACAAACCGGCGCCCAGGTCGTCCTGCGGGGCCAAGATATCTCGATCGCTGGGACGGCCAAACAGGTGGAACTGTGCCAGACCCTGATCGAATCCCTCAAAGAATTTTGGAAAGATGGCAAAACCATCACCGGGCCCGACATCCTCACCGCCCGCCACGCCATCAACACCCACCAAGAGGAGAGACTGCAAGAACTCCAACAAGATGTCCTCGCCAAAACCCGCCGGGGCCAGGAGGTGCGGGCGAAAACCTTCCGCCAGCGCCAGTACATCCAGGCGATCCGCACCCACGACCTGACCTTTTGCATCGGTCCGGCGGGGACGGGAAAGACCTACCTCGCCGCCATCCTCGCCCTGCAAGCCCTCCTCGCCGACCAGTACGAGCGCCTGATCCTCACCCGTCCGGCGGTGGAGGCGGGGGAACGCCTCGGGTTTCTGCCGGGAGATTTGCAGCAGAAGGTCAACCCCTACCTGCGCCCCCTCTACGATGCCATTTACGAATTGATCGACCCCGAAAAGGCCGGCAATTTGATGGAACGGGGCGTCATTGAAGTGGCCCCGATCGCCTACATGAGGGGGCGCACCCTCAACAACTCCTTTGTCATCCTCGACGAAGCCCAAAACACCACCCCGGCCCAGATGAAGATGGTCTTGACCCGCCTGGGGTACCGATCGCGGATGGTGGTGACAGGGGACATCACCCAGACCGACCTCCCCCTCCACCAATCCTCCGGGCTCACCGTCGCCCTCAAAATCCTCCAAAATGTCGAGGGGATCGCCTTCTGCGAATTTTCCCAGGCGGACGTGGTGCGAAATCCCCTGGTCCAGCGCATCGTCGCTGCCTACGAACGCCATGAAAAATGAGGGAGTCCGGGTGGTAAAATTCCAGTGGAAAAATCAATAAATTGACAAAATGGCGACTTTAAAAGAATTTTTGGAAGCGTGCGAAAAATTAGGGACGTTGCGCCTGATCGTCACCAGCAGCGCGGCGGTTCTGGAAGTGAAAGGCAAAATTTCCAAACTATTTTATGCAGAATTGCCCAAGGGAAAATATGCCAATATGCACGCCGATCTGTTTGAATTTCACCTGAATATGGATGGGATTAAAATGGTTAAATTTGAAACGGGAGAAGCGAAGCGGGGAAATTTCACGACCTATGCGATTCGCTTCGTCGATGGGGAAGATTCCGTCGCTTTGAGTGCATTCCTGCAGTGGGGGAAACCGGGGGAATACGAACCGGGACAGGTGGAAGCCTGGGAAGAATTGCGGCAAAACTACGGCGAGGTTTGGGAACCGACTCCGGTTGAGTCTCTCTGATATCAAGTTGGATATCGAGACGGCTTGGGAATCAATTCCGGAGGGCGCAAGCCAGGGGCCCCTACCCGATCAAATCATCGGTCGATGATTGGGGAGGTTTAGGAGGGGATAACCGGATTTGATAGGAGACGAGTTATCCTTTCCAAAAAAACTCCCCGTCCCTTACTCGGGGCGGGGTTTTATGGATTAGGGAGCATCCACATTCATCTATCTACACATTCCTATCTTAGCAAGGGAAATGGAAAATGAAAATTGTTGAATTTACGGGCGATCGCTATCAGATCAAAGGGCAGATTCCGTAGAAATACGGTTTGATCGGTTTGCCAAACGCTATTTGCTATCTTTTTTAGTGCGAAAACCCGGCCCCCAAATGAACCACAAAATGAGGACAATCAAAACCACAAAAACCCGTTCGGAATCCATGTTCATCGCCTGCGTATCCATCAAGGTCGCCGGCGGTTCGATGATGGGAGGTTTGAGATCGGGATTTCGATAATAGTCTTGGTAGGTGATGACCGGTCGCAGGGTGTAGTCCCTCTCGACGGGGCGGTGATCGTCTCGGACGGGGTGAGGTTCATGGAAGTCCGGTTCCGGATGGTATCGCGTTTGGGGGCGGGGTTGGGGTCGGGGATGGACGGGATATTGCCGGCATTCGTCGGTGGGGGGGGGCCGCTTGTGGGGGGCCGGCTTGTGGGGAATCGGATTGGGATTGTCGGGGAAACCGTCGGCGGAGGCGGGGCCGACAAAGATGAGATTAGCCGCGATCGCGATCGCGGAACCGGCAGTTGTCAGAACTCGAAATGGTTTCATAGGTTGACTCCTCACCACGGGACGCCGTCGGCGTCATTATCCAAAAATTTTAGCAACCCTTCCCCCCGCCAGATTCTTAAGATGAAATTAAGATAAAGTGGAATCGGGAATGGTGCAAATATATCACATCTCGCCCATTTCAGGATCTCCCATTCATCAAAAAATATTTATTCGCCATTAATATATGAATCGCATTGGGATGTTTGTCATGGCGGTCATTTCGATCGCCGCTTTATCTTTTCGGATCGACGGTTTGGGAGAAAAAGTTTATTGGGTGGATGAAGTCTCGACTTCTTTGAGAGTCGCCGGTTATACCCGTCAGGAAGTCATCGAGGATATCGATCGCCGAGATAGCATGACAATGGACGAACTCAAAATTTATCAGAACCTCAATTCAGACCGAACTTGGAAAGATACGATTCACGCTTTGAGTCAAAGTCCCGAACACGCACCTTTATATTTTGTGTTGTTGAGGGGTTGGCAGCATTGGTTCGGCAGTTCGGTGATATCTAACCGCAGTTTGTCCGTTATATTTAATCTGTTATGTTTTCCTTTTTTGTATTGGTTGTGCGGGGAATTATTTAAAATTAAAGAAGTGGGAAAGGTGGCGATTGTTTTATTTGCGGTGTCTCCGTTTTTTGTCGCCTACTCTCAAGAAGCGCGACCCTACAGCTTGTGGACGTTGACAATCCTATTATCGAGTTGGGCATTATTGAGGGCAATCCGTCTCAATCAAATCAAAAATTGGTTGCTCTATTGGGTAACAGTTATCTTTGGACTTTATACCTCTCTATTTACGGCTTTTATTTTGAGCAGTTCGACCGTTTATGTTTTGATTTTGGAACAATTCAAGTTGAGCGATCGGCTCAAAAATTATCTCATTTTTTCCGGTTTTGCCTTGATGGCATTTATCCCTTGGCTGGCGGTGATAATCGTCAATTTGGGGCGACTTCAGGACAATACAAATTGGGCGATCGCCCCGATGTCGAGTCTGACCAAACTGGCAATTTTAATTTACGGCTTCTCTACCATATTTTTTGATTTTTTATTTCCGGAAACAATCGACATTTTAAGCATGATATCTGGATCAGCTATGACCTTATTTATTTTGGCTATATTGGTTTTTGCGACTTCCTTTGTATGTCGAAAAACCCCCCGAAATGTCCATTGGTTCATATTGTGTCTGATCGCCGTCAATCCTTTGATATTATTGGGTATTGATTGGATATTAAAAGGTCAAACATTGGCAACTTCTCGATATCTCGTTCCCTCTTATCTGGGGATTCTGTTAGCTGTATCTTATGCCCTAGCCAGCCAAGTTTTTTATAGTGAATCTATGGAGGGACGGAGGGCGGGAATATTTATTTTTGCTCTCCTCGTATCTATCGGCTTGATTTCCTGCACTTTCTATACAGAAACTCATCCGACTTACCAAAAGGGAAGGAGTCGAAACAATCAGGCGATCGCCCATTTGATTAAAAAACATCCGGTGCCGGCAATAATATCGGAACAATCCAATGTATTTAACCTGTTGTCTTTGAGTCACAGTTTGAATTCTAATCTGACTATTTATTGGCGATCGCCGCAAGATTTAGAGACAGCTTTAAAACCCTGTCAATCTTTTCTAGTCTTCAATCCTTCGCCGGAGTTCATATTAGATCTGGCTTTTGACCGGAAATCGATAGCAGATTCCCCCCTGCCTCCCCTTACAAAGGAATCGAGTTGGAATTTTGAGGAAATTTATAAACCTAAGCTGCTGACCAAAAATGATATTTATATTTCTCTTTGGAGGCTCAAAAAAATCGATCCATCTTGCTCTAAAAACTGAGGGAATTATTTATTGTTTTAAGGCTTACGTTGCCCCAAAAATAGTTGTCGAGTCCGTCCCTTTATGAGGCTGAAGTACCGTTTTAAATGAGTGGCGGGGTTGAAATATTTTTGCAGTAAAGCCGTTAAATCTTTGGCTTCAGTTTGGGGAGATCGCCACTCTGCGATACTGTCTAAATCGCCCCGCAAAAACATTTCCCGGCAGGCGAGACGGCGAATTTTGCCGCTGGAAGTTCTGGGGAGGGCTCCCGGCTTGACAAAAACCAACCCGTAAACATCGACCATATGCTGTTCAAAAACTCGCCACCTGACGGCTTGGACGACCGCATCGACATCCAAATTGTGGCGGTAATCGCGATCGACTTCATGGGCGATAACGAGCCGATTTTCGCCGTCCAATTCGACGGAAAATGCTGCTCCTCCATTCACTTTTAATGCTGGGTGGCAGTCCTGAATTGTTTCTTCCAGATTTTGGGGATAATGATTGATTCCCCAAAAAACCAACACTTCTTGCAGGCGGCCCGTGACAAAAAGTTCGCCCCGGTGAATGAATCCTAAATCCCGGGTTCTCAGAAATGGGAATTGCCCCGTATCAGCTAACGCAGCTTGAAAGGTTTGTCGGGTTTGTTCGGGTAAATTCCAATAGCCTTTTGCGACGCCCGGCCCGTCGATCCAAATTTCTCCGACCCGACCTTCCGGACATTCGGTCAACGAATGCGGATCGACAATTTTAACAGTTGTATTTAACCTCGGCTGGCCGCAACTGACAATCGATTGACTGCCGGGGCAAACATCGGTAAAAATAACCCGATTGTCTCGCAATGTGGCTTGATCGATGTGGCGGACAGTCGGGGGTTTATCTTTTTCGCCTCCGGTAATGAATAAAGTGGCTTCAGCCATCCCATAACAAGGATAAAAACTTTCGTAGCAAAATCCGCATTCGCTGAAGGTTTTGGCAAATCGTTCTAAGGTTTGAGGGCGGACGGTTTCTGCCCCGTTAAACGCGACATCCCAACTGCTTAAGTCCAACTTTCGCTTTTGTTCTTTTGTGACTTGATTGCACAATAAATCATAGGCAAAATTGGGGCCGCCGCTGGTGGTTGCCCGGTAGCGGGAAATCGCCTGCAGCCATCGGATCGGTTTTTGAATGAAGGCGATGGGAGACATTAAAATACAAGGTCTTCCCAGATATAAGGCTTGAAAAACAGTCCCGATCAAACCCATATCGTGAAATAGGGGCAGCCAACTGACTCCGATCGCATCTTCCCCGTGTCGGAAGGCGAGTTTTAATATTTTTTGATTGTTCAAAATGCAGTCGTGGGCAATCATCACCCCTTTCGGTTTTCCCGTCGAACCCGAGGTATATTGTAGAAAAGCGAGGGTGTCTGGATTGATTTTGGGTTGGGTTAATTGGGATGTTGTGGCGGTTGAAAGGGTGTTGGTTGCCAACCAGATCAGGTCAGAATTTGAACCGAGTTGATTTTTAAAATTTGACAGTTGAGATTGAACCGTCAAAGCCATTTGAGCTTGACAGGATTCGATACAAGATCGGACGTCATAAAAATTGCGGCGATTGCGAGGCGGGTGGATGGGGACGGCGACGACTCCGGCATACAAACAGCCAAAAAAAGCGGTTATAAATTCCAATCCCGCTTCGTAGGGATAAACCATTAATGCTCGGGAACCGGGCGGGATTAAGGCGTTTAATTCGAGGGCGATCGCCTTTGCTTTTTGATCTAACTCTTGATAGGTTAAGGGGGGCAGTTCGGTTTCGCCGTTTTTCAGAAAAATATAGGCTAGATCGTGGGGTTGATGGTGCGATCGATAGTGTAAAAGGTCAACTAATGTCGAAAATTCCATAGTAACTCTGACTCGCAATTTTTATATAGTTTATCATGAAATTAAAGGATTTTATGGTTCTTTAATATTTTTGTCATTTGCAGGTTTTTTCTAAATTTACAACCGTCCACAGGGAAAGGTGAATTTCACTGGCAATCAGCAGTTGGGGTTGGTAAATTTGCTCTAGTTTGAGATTATTTTTTTCTCGGAGTTGGGTTTGTAACGCTTGCGAAGGATTGAAAAGGAAGTGTGTTTGGCAAGCGGTTGAGAAATTAAATGGTTCGGCTAAATAGATTTGAGTATTGGGTTTGAGGAGGTAGCTGAGTGACAGAATATCCAAAAGTTGCGATCGCTCGGCAATGACTGCGGGAGATTCTTGCAGATTAATTATTTGTGCGATCGCGACATTGCTGATATTGCGAGTTTTTTGATATTTGGGAGAATTATTCAGCAAGTAAATACAAGAAAATATACCGATCAACAAAAGGACTGTTAAAATCATCTGCCAAAATTTTCGAGCGGTTGGGGTTGCCATTTTATTGCGTTTCAGTTGATACCCGAAAAAATGAGAAACTGCCAGGATAATACCCACATGATAGGGAATGATATATCTCGCCGCCACCGAGCTTTGTCCCCCAAGAACTAAATCGACTAAAATTAATAGGGTGGGATGGACGACAATTAAGCAGAGAATATACAGCCAAATTTGGGGAGGTGTGCGACGGCAGAGACAAACCAAAGCCGTGATCACCAACAGCAATAAATTAACATCCAAAATTATTCTGGGAATGACGGAAGCATCCAGGCTGATGGGAGATTCCACGAATACAATAAATGTATTGTAAATCCAGAGAATCATCATCAAAAACAGTTCCAGAGGAACCCTCATCCAAACTGTATTGTCTTGCAGCCGATCCCAGTTGTTTACGATCACCCACAGCCAAGGAGTGAAACAGCCAAAACTGATGCCGGATGCGATCGCGTATTTTTTCAGCGGTGAACTCAGTTTAAATTCTTCGGTTATGCCAACGTAAATGGTTTGAGCGACCCACATAAAAATTGACAGCAATGAGGTATAAAATGCCAAAGTTACGCTGAAAATATAGAGTCCCCAATGGGCTTTGGAGTCTTTTTTTAGGGCTTTTAATAATGTTAAACTGGAGAGGAGGACGGTGACGAGCCACAAACTGTAGGGGCGTGCTTCTTGGGCGTAGGCGACATAAAAGGGGGATACTGACAGCAAGGCAACGGCCACTTTTCCCGATGTCTGGCATCGAAACAACTCCCAACATAGGGCATAGATACACGGCAGCGCCAATAGACTTAAAACGACTGAAAAGCTGCGAGTTGCGACGACCGAACTGCCAAAACTGTGCATCCAGAACTTGACGAGAAGGAAATAGAGGGGGGCGTGTTCGGGACTTTTGCTCAAAGCTTTTATGGTGTCCCCAAACGGTTTATTTCCGGGCTGCTGGTATGGTTTGAATTCAGAAATTGGAATCAGGGGTTTTTGAGAAATTTCTCGGACGAATTCCGGGTGAGTATAGCCGGAAACTCTCAGGCTGGTGGCGACTTCATCCACCCAATAGGTTTTTTCGCCCAAATTGACGCAACGAAACAGCAAACCCAAACTCAAAATAACCGGCAACCAAAAGGATTGAAGTTGAGATAAAAATTTTTTTGCCTGCATTTTAGATTTGACAGTTAATTCCAAACAATCAGGAGCTAAGGGAGCGATCGCACGAAGGTGATCGGATAGTTGCGATCGCCGAGCTGGCGTGCATAATTAGCGTTTAAATAAGCAAGATACTGCTGATCTTGATTCAGGTAAGCTTTGAAGAATGCCGTTCCAAAAGTGTTGTGATATCCTTCGCTCAACTCTTTTAAATCTTCCCAGGTCACGTCCTGATTCATCCATCGATTTAACAGTTCAAAGGTGACTCGCGTGTGGGGAATTCCCGTCCCCACTGCCAAATATTTGGTGGGTGTCGTCAGTTGTGCGAATCCGGGAATTTGCTCTAGCACCAGCGGAGTCAAAATATCTTCGTCGGTGGCTTGCCAAAAGACCGGAATTTCAACGCCCTCCATTCCCTGCCGCCCGAAGACACTTTTTCCAAAGGGGACAAATAAAAAGATTGCCCGAATTCGGTCGTCTTTCAATTGAGCATTTTTTCGGGGTAATTCCAAAGCGCGACACTGATACAGTAATGAAATATTAAATTTCTTGTTTTCGGGGGTGCAATCTTGCTCTAGTTGGGTAAAATTAATTTCTGCACCCGCCAATGAAAGGGCGGTAGCTCCCCCAAAAGAGTACCCAAATATGCCGGTGTTTTCAACATCAATTTGGCGGTAAAGTTGACCATTATTTTCCTGTTCGAGACGGTCTAAAATAAAGGTGATATCCAGGGGGCGATCAACAAATTCTCGGGGTTCAAAGTTGTCAGAATGTATGCCGGCAAAAAAGTCTCTTTGTCTTTGTTTATTACTGCCGGGGTGGTCGGCGATCGCGACGGCGAAGTTATGGGAGGCGAGATGTTCGGCTAAATCGCTGAAGCGATATCTGCCCGCTCCGATGCCATTGGAGATGACAATTAAAGGGACGGGTTGAATTTGCTGCTGTCGGGGTAAATACAGGTCAATCAGAAGTTGGCGATCGCGGCTGTGATCAAAAAATTCGAGGGTTTGTTTGCTCACTTCAAACGCGCCCGGTTCCCGCAAATCCGGCAGGCGATCGAAATTTTGCGTCGGCTGAGACTCGGCTTCTCGGGACGTTTTCAGTTTCAAATTTTCGACCCAAGTTCTCGTTTCTTCAATCAAGCCGATCAATTTTTGTCGGACTTCCAGAATGCGATCGATATCGATTAATATGTCCGTCGGAAATTGTTCCAAAACGTTGATCGGGGTCAAACCTTCCGAACTGGAGGCTGCCTCAACCAAAGCCTCGTGCATGGCTTCTGCACCATTTTCTCCGCGATCGCTCCGAATAATTTCTCCCGCGTTGTCGAACAGGCTCCGTCCCGCCTGGGCGATAAAAATGCGATCGATTTGAACCGCATCCATATCGTAGCGATTGCTCAGAAAGCTTCTCAGCAAAGAACGGTAACGCGGATTGAATAAGTTCAAGTATAAACCCAGTTCGTCTTCGGCTGTTCCTGTTGTCGCAAAAGTTTCCAAATCTTGAATATCGACCGACAGCGTGGCAGCTCCATATTTAAAGTGAAGGTATTTTGCCGCTCTTGCTGGTGGAGTGTCAACCCTAGCGGAGAGACAAAAAATGACCGGAAAAATCCACAATTTAGAGAAGAAATTTTGCTTCACGTTTAATCAATGCTGAAAGCCAATAAAATGCTCGATCACTATCAGTAACATAATACCACCAAATTTGAGCATTGACAATTCCAGCGCTATCATATATAATACGGTAGATTTTAGATTAAATTGCCCTGTTGTCTCAAGTCATTTGAGGCAATTTCTTGTCGCTCTAACTCACGTCAGATTGTCACCTACTATGGAAGTCAAGCCCATCGCCATCATTGGAATCGGATGCCGTTTTCCAGGTGCCAATAATCCGCAAGGGTTTTGGAATCTATTGACCGATGGGGTTGATGTCATTACGGAGGTTCCAAAATCTCGATGGAACAGCGATGAATTTTACCACCCCGATGCCGCGGCATCCGACAAAACCAACAGCCGTTGGGGCGGTTTTTTAGATAAAATTGACCAATTTGACCCCCATTTTTTTGGAATTTCGCCTCGGGAAGCGCTGACCATCGACCCGCAACAGCGGCTGCTGATGGAAGTGGCTTGGGAAGCCTTGGAAGATGGAATGCAAATTCCGCAGCAACTCGCCGGAACAAAAACCGGAGTTTTTATCGGGATCGGAACCCACGATTATTCTCTTTTACTGTGGCAAAACCCCGTCAATGAAGCCCACGCCAGCACGGGAACTGCCAACTGTGTCGCCGCCAACCGCCTCTCCTACTTCTTCGATTTTAAGGGGCCGAGTTTCGCCGTCGATACCGCTTGTTCTTCCTCTTTGGTCGCCGTCCATTTAGCCTGTAAAAGTCTGTGGAGTGGCGAGTCTAGTTTGGCTTTGGCAGGGGGCGTAAATGCCCTATTAATGCCCACAATTATGGTGGGATTTACGAAGAGCGGCTTGATGGCTCCCGACGGCCGATGCAAAACTTTCGATGCCCGTGCTGACGGCTATGTTCGCAGCGAGGGGGCGGGAATTGTCCTGTTAAAACCCCTCGAAAAAGCCCTGGAAGATGGCGACCCAATTTATGCCGTTATTCGGGGCAGTGCAGTGAATCAAGATGGGCGCAGTAACGGTTTGAGTACCCCCAATGTGGATGCCCAAAAAGCGGTTTTGCGGGAGGCTTATCGGGTGGCGGGGATTTCCCCCGGTCAAGTGCAGTACGTCGAGGCCCACGGAACCGGAACGAAAGTTGGGGATGCGGTGGAATTGGAGGCGTTAGGGGAGGTGTTAGCAGAGAACCGCCCCGAGGGCGAAATTTGCGCGATCGGTTCGGTGAAAACGAATATCGGACACACGGAAACCGCTGCCGGAATTGCCGGATTGATCAAAGCTGCTCTCCTGCTAAAATATCGGCAAATTCCCCCCAGTTTGCACTGCCAAAATTTAAATCCTGCGGTGAATTGGGATCGCCTGCCGTTGCGGGTACAACAACAGTTGACCTCCCGGCTTGATTGTCAATTTGTGGGGGTGAGTTCCTTCGGTTTTGGGGGGACAAATTCTCACGTCGTATTGGAGGGGGGCGAGTTTGCACGGAACCAAAATTCGGGAGAACAGACTTCCGATCATTCCGAACCTTATTTGCTGACAATTTCGGCAAAAACGGAACCCGCCTTGAGAGATTTGGCGGTCGAATACGAGAGATTTTTGGGGGATCGTCCCGAGATGTCCTTGAGGGATGTTTGTTTTTCTGCCAGTACGAGGCGATCGCATTTTTCTCACCGCCTCGCCATTCAAGCCGACTCCCACCGACAGTTGTGCGATCGCCTCCACGCCTTTGCCGACGGTCAAAATTCAGCCGGAGTCGGCTATCAAACCGTCACCGCAAAAACTCCCCCAAAAGTTACCTTTTTATGTGCAGGTCAAGGCTCTCAATTGGTGGGTATGGGACTGGAGCTTTATCGCAAAAATCTCATATTTCGCAAAAATTTAGATCGGTGTAACGAAATTCTTTCACCCTATTTGGGGCGTTCTTTACTCTCGATCCTGACTTCGGAAGATGGCGATTTACATCAAACGGCCTACACCCAACCGGCTTTATTTGCCCTGGAATATGCCCTGGCTCAATTGTGGATTTCTTTGGGTATAAAACCGGCGGTCGTTCTGGGACATAGCGTCGGGGAATATGTAGCCGCCTGTCTGGCGGGGGTGTTCAGTTTGGAAGACGGATCGAAACTCATTGCGGCCCGGGGAAAATTGATGCAATCCCTGCCACCCGACGGGGGAATGGTGGCGGTTTTTACGGATGAAAAAACATTGAAATCCACGATCGCGGACGGAGAAGTGGCGATCGCAGCCGTCAACGCCCCCAATATTATCGTCATTTCGGGAAATAGCCAATATTTAAAAAATGCCGTCGAAAAATTGGGCGATCGCGGCATCAAAACGACACCCTTAAACGTTTCCCACGCCTTCCATTCTCCGGCGATCGCCCCGATCTTAGATGAATTTCATAATATTGCCTCAGAAATCACTTACAATCCGCCGAAAATTTCGATAATTTCCAACGTCACCGGAGAGGCGATCGGCTCGGAAATCGCCACCCCCGAATATTGGTGCGAACACATTCTGAAAACCGTCCGTTTTTCCGATAGCATCGCGACGTTAAATCGGCTAGGATCGGAAATTTGGCTGGAAATAAGCCCCCAAGCGACGTTGCTGGGAATGATCCGTTCTGGAGGCATCGAGATCGGACAAAAAGCCTTGCTGCCAAGTTTGCGACCCGGACAAGAATTGCGGCAATTGTTATCCGCAGTGGGAGAAGTTTACCTGCAGGGAATCGCGGTCGAATGGCCGCAACTTTACGGAGATAAAACTCCCAATTTGGTGCAACTGCCAACCTATCCTTTTCAACGACAATCTTACTGGTGGCCGACGGCAAAATATAACCTCAAGCACTCCCTTTCCGCGACTTCTCCCCAACTTCATCCATTGTTGGGAGAACGGCTACGGTTGTCCGGAACGGGGGAAATCCGGTTTCAGTCCCGCCTGAGTTCCCAGTCCCCCGACTATTTACAAGATCATCGTCTGTTTTCTCAGCCCGTTTTTCCGGCTGCAGCCTATATCGAAATGGTATTGGCAGCCGCACGAGAACTTCGAGAAACGGTGCGTATCTCTCAACTGACCATCGAAGAACCGTTAAAGTTATCGCCTGAAGAGACAGCCGTTAAAGTCATTTTAACTCCCGAAAACGACCGGGGAGAGTATGAATTTAAAATTTATAGTTTGATGCCCGGTAAGGTAGACCGAGAAAACCTTCACGCCCGGGGAATTTTGACTCCAGCTCAATTCCCTATACCGGAGCTAGAAATGGGGGGAGATTTTCGAGAGATATTACCAAGCTATCATTTGGATATTTCTGAATATTATCAAAACGTTCACAAACAAGGATTAAATTACGGAGAGGCGTTCCGAGGCATCCGACAACTTTGGCGGGGCGAAAATGAAGCATTGGGACAGATAGAATTGCCGGAATTTTTAAGAACAGAAACGCAGCTTTACACCTTGCACCCGGTTTTACTCGATGCCTGTTTTCAAGTGTTGGGCGCGATTTTACTCGGGCAAAACGATCGCACCACTTACCTCCCCGTCAGCATCGAAAATTTGCAGGTTTATCGACATCCTGGCGATCGCGTTTGGAGTCGGGCGCAAATCACGACTGCCACCCCCCAGATGATAACGGCACGGCTTCAGATCTTCGACGATCGCGAAAATTTAGTGGCAGAAATTGAAACTCTGACGCTGCGGGCGATCAACATCAAATCCCTACAAGAATTATTTCCAACTTCGGATCATCCCGCCTCAAATCTGACCGAATTTTACATTTCCACTTGGGAACCCAAACCCCTGGTTTATCAGTCCCGCGATCGCCATTCCGAGGAGTGGCTCATCGTGTCAGATGCCCGCAACTTGGGACTTCAGTTAGCCGAAAGTTTAGAAGAAAAAGGCGATCGATGTTTCGTTCTTTCCGCCCGGGATTTACCCGCATCTTTGCCCCCGTGCCAGAATATTCTGTACCTGTGGAGTTGCGATCGCGATCCCCTGGAAGAAACGGGCGCGAATTTGCTTAATTTTGTGAAAACCATCGTCCGAAAGGCGGAGAAAATGCCGTCGCGACTCTGGCTTGTCACCCACTCATCGAATCCCTTAAAAATCTCCAAAAATTATGTTTTTGGATTGGCGAGAGTCATCCGTCTCGAACATCCAGATTTGCACTGTACTTGCCTCGATTTCGATTGTCCTCTCAATGTCAATTTGCCAGGTATAGACAAGGCAAACAGTGCGGTAAAATTGAAAGAATCCGAACATTTTCAAGCTGTGTTGGAAGAATTGGGAGGTGGCGATGGCGAAACTCAAATCACTTACCGTCACGGAATCCGCCATGTCGCCCGCTTGGAAACCTACGATCCCGATTTAAAGACCCCAGAACCCTATCAGTTGAAAATTTCCAAATCGGGAACTTTAGAACAGTTTGATTTTGTCCCACTGCGTCGCAAATCGCCCGGTTTTGGAGAAGTCGAAATTCAAGTTCGTGCCGTCGGATTAAATTTCCGAGATGTCCTGAATGCTTTGGGGATGTTGAATCAATATTTAGAACAAATTGGCATCAAAAACCCCTCGGAAATTCCGTTGGGGGGCGAATGTTCTGGGATTGTCACTTCGGTGGGGCAGGGAGTCGAAGGCTTGAACGTGGGCGATCCGGTTATCGCAGCCCTAACCCCGGGAAGTTTGGGCAGTTCTATCACCGTCGATCGCCACTTTGTCATCCCCAAACCGACTCACTTAAATTTCGTCGAAGCGGCGACTATTTCGACAGCATTTTTAACCGCTTATTATGCATTAGTTGAACTGGCGCAACTGAAGGCAGGCGATCGCGTTTTAATTCACGCAGCCTCCGGGGGAGTCGGTCAGGCGGCTGTTCAAATTGCCCAAAAAATTGGGGCCGAAATCTACGGAACGGCATCCCCTGCCAAGCAAAGGTTTCTCAAATCGATGGGGGTGCAATTCGTCATGAACTCCCGCGATTTGGCGTTTGCCGAACAGGTGATGGAATTGACGGGCGGAAAAGGTGTAGATGTCGTCCTCAACAGTTTAAATGGAGAGTTTATCCCCAAAAGTTTGGATATTTTAGCTCCGAACGGTCGATTTATTGAAATTGGAAAAATTGGAATTTGGGACGTTCAGGACGTTCGCAAAAAGCGGTCTGATATCACTTATCAATCCTTCGATTTATTGGAAATTGCCGAGTACAGCCCGCCACTGATTTCTCGAATATTGTCCGCATTGAGCGATGAGTTTGAACGCCGAACCTTGAACCCTTTACCGCACACCGTTTTTCCGGTCGAAGAGACTTCGAGCGCATTTCGGCACCTGGCGCAGGCCAAACATATCGGAAAAGTTGCGATCGCCGTGCCACCCGTTCAACCCCTTAAAATTCGGGCAGATAGCACTTATTTAATTACCGGCGGATTGGGGGCGCTGGGATTACAAGTTGCCCGATGGTTGGCGACGAAAGGGGCAAAACATTTATTATTAATCGGGCGCGGCGAACCGTCTCCCGCCGCCAAAACTGCGATCGCTCAACTTCAAGAGCAAGGCATCGACATTCGGATTTCCAAAACTGACGTCACCGATTTTAGCGCCCTCGAAAACTCTATCAAACCCTATTGCATACCCGGAAAATTGCCACCTTTGCGGGGCATCATTCATGCGGCGGGAGTCCTCGAAGATGGCACTCTTCAAAATCAAACTTGGGATCAATTCAAGAAAGTTTTGGCTCCCAAAGTGACCGGAACGTTGAATTTGCACGAAACCACTTTAAGTTTACCCCTCGATTTCTTTGTCTGCTTCTCCTCAATTGTTGCCCTGCTTGGTTCACCCGGTCAAGCCAATTATGTGGTCGCAAATTCTATCGTGGATGGGTTGATGGAATATCGCCGTAACTCCGGCTTACCGGGCTTGAGTATTAATTGGGGGCCTTGGGAGCAAACGGGAATGGCGGCACAATTGAGTCATCAAAATAAAGGGCGGTTATCGGCTCGGGGAATGATCGCGATCGCCCCCCATCAAGGATTGCAAATAATCGAAAAATTGATCGGTCAAAATCAAGCCCAAATTGGCGCGTTTTCGGTCAACTGGTCTGACTTTATTCGGCAAGTGCCGGATGGCGTCGCCCTTCCCTTTTTAGAAAAAATTGTCTCCCGAGAGAAGGCGACGGAAGCGGAATCCGAAACCCATCCCGAGCCTCAGTCGGACTTTTTACAACAATTGGCGACGACTGCCGCCGGCGATCGCAAGATCATTTTATTTGAAAAGATTCGGGGCGAACTGTCGGCTGTCTTGGGATACCAGCCAGAAGATATTAACTGGGAAGATAATTTCAGCGATCTGGGAATGGATTCTTTGATGGCGGTCGAGTTTAAAAATCGCTTGCAAAATTGTTTGGGCAGTTCATTTTCCTTGACTTCGGTTTTGGATTATCCAGACTTGGAAGCATTAGTCGATTATTTTTTGGCAGAAATTCTCACCGAAGACATTTTAAATCAGTCCCTTAAAACTCCCCGAATATCGCGGCTGACTCCAACTCCGTATCCTAAACCCGCCCCTTCTGAAATGATCCCCGAAAATTTGGAAATTCCTCCGGAATATTATCAATTTCATCGTTCTCCGGAATATTTAAGTTTAGAACGGGATCTGGAAAAAGGCGAAAAGTTGGGCAATCCTTTCTTCAGAATTTACGAAGGTGTCGCCCGCGAAACCGTCGAAACTGGAGGGCGAGAGCTGATCAATTATGCCACCTACAATTATTTGGGTCTGTGCGGCGATCCGCAAGTTTCAGAACTCGCACAGCGGGCGATCGCACGCTATGGAACGTCCGTTTCGGCCAGTCGGATCGTCGCCGGAGAGCGATCGCTGCACCAAGAGTTAGAGCGGGAAATTGCCAACTTTTTGGGGACGGAAGACTGTATCGTATATATCGGCGGTCACGCCACCAACGTGACGACGATCGGACATTTATTTGGCGAAAAAGACTTGATTCTTTACGACGCTCTCAGCCATAATAGTATCCACCAGGGTTGCCTGCTGTCCGGGGCGACTGCCATCGAATTTCCCCACAACGATCGCCAATCTCTGGAAACACTTTTGCAGCAAAAACGGCGACAGTTTGAAAAAGTTTTGATCGCGATCGAAGGGGTTTACAGCACGGAAGGAGATATCGCACCCTTGCCAGAAATTGTTGAATTAAAACGGAAGTATAAAGCATTTTTAATGGTGGATGAAGCCCATTCCGTGGGCGTGTTGGGGGCCGGCGGCCGGGGGGTGAGCGAATATTTTAATATCGCCGCTTCCGAAGTGGATTTGTGGATGGGAACGTTGAGTAAATCCTTCGCAAGTTGTGGCGGCTATATCGCCGGAAATCGACAACTGGTCAAATACTTAAAATACACCGCCCCGGGCTTCGTTTTCAGCGTCGGGATGTCCCCACCTAACACCGCCGCTGCCCTGGCCGCACTGCAAATTTTGCAAAAAGAACCCGGACGGGTCGCCCAATTGCAAGAACGCGCCCGACTCTTTTTAACTTTAGCCAAACAACAAGGACTCAACACTGGAGCGAGCTCCGATTCCCCCATCATTCCGATTATTGTAGGAGATTATAAACTGGCGGCAAGATTGACCCAATCTCTCTTTGAGCGCGGAATTAATGTTTATCCGATGGTCTATCCTTCCGTGCCTTACAATGCGGCTCGTTTGCGCTTTTTTATCACGGCAACCCATACGGAAGCGCAAATTAAATTTACGGTCGAGACGCTAACCGAAGAATTGAAAAAGCTCGGCTAATTTTTATCCTCATAACTGCTATACTGCTATCAAGATTCTACCTGCTGTCATGGCTCAAGAGTACACCTCTGATTTCTCCAAACCCACCCAATCTGTCTCACTTTCCATCGTTCATGGCGATCCTTTCCCCGCCGACATGAACGCCCCAAAAACATTGGTTGAAGCGTTACAAAATGCCGCCAAAACCTTTCCAAATTCAGAAATTATTTATCTGGACTCCAAGACTGAAATTATTCGTACATCCTACAGTCAACTTCTGGAAAATGCCTCCCAAATTTTGGCGGGTTTGAGAAATGAAGGATTGCAGCCGGGAGATAAAGTCATCCTGCAACTTGATCGCAATTCCGATTTAATTCCGTCATTTTGGGGTTGTATTTTAGGGGGATTGATTCCCATCATTCTAGAAGTCCCCCCCAGCTACCGACATCCTAATCCTCCGCGAGAAAAACTGCTTCACATCTGGCAATTTTTAGATTATCCTGCCATTTTAACTTGTGAAAATCATCGTCTAGATCTACCCTTAATGACATCTGATACAAAACCCGATTTTTCCCGGTTATATTGGATGGAAAACTTGCTGGTATTTCCCCCTAATTTTAACGACCATTCCCCCCATCCAGACGAGATGGCATTTTTCAACCTTTCCTCCGGGAGTACCGGAATTCCAAAATGTATTCAACTCACCCACCGAAACTTAATTCACCGTGCGATCGCGGCGAATCTTCTGAATCATCACAGCGGCGATGATGTGATTTTAAATTGGTTGCCCTTCGACCACATCGGCAGTATCAGCGACTGGCACATTCGCTGTATTTTGTTAGGCTGCAAGCTAATTTATACTGCCAAAGAAACTGTCCTCACTTCTCCCCTCAATTGGCTGGATTTAATCGATCGCCACCGAGTCACCCACAGTTGGGCGCCCGCCTTCGCCTACGGTTTAATCAATCAAGCCTTGGAAACTCCTACCCGTCACAATTGGGATTTATCTTGTGTTAAATTTCTCCTGACGGCCGGAGAAGCGATCGGGGTCGATACCATCGAGACTTTTCTGCAAAAATTAGCGATATATGGCTTAAAAAGAACCGCAATCTGTCCAGCTTTTGGCATGGCTGAACTGGGTTCAGGTATCACTTATTTTCAACCCACAACCACAGAAAATTATAAAATTCACAGCTTAGATAAAGCCCACCTGACGGGACAAATAAAACGGGTCGAACAGAAGGGCAGTTTATTTGTTGATTTAGGCCGGCCGATCGCGGGCGTGACGATCAGAATTGTTGACGAAAAAAATCACATCTTACCGATAGAAACCGTCGGAAATGTACAAGTCAAAGGCGACGTGGTTTCCCCCGGATATTACAACAACCCCGAAGCCAATCGAGAAACATTTGTTGATGATGGATGGTTGGTGACGGGCGACTTGGGATTTATCAGCGACAGAAACTTGACCCTGATCGGCCGTTCAAAAGATTCAATTATTATCAACGGCATCAACTATTACAGTCACGAAATTGAAGCGATCGTGGAAACTTTGTCCGGGATTGCCATTTCCTACACCGCAGCTTGTGCCGTCCATTTGACTGATAGAAATGCCGAAAAACTGGCGATTTTCTTTCACCCCACGACAACCAAAAATCTGCCGGATTTAATTCAAACTATCCGACAAACTGTCTTGACTCACATCGGCATCAACCCCGACTACTTAATTCCCGTTGAAAAAAATAGGATTCCAAAAACCGCGATCGGAAAAATCCAACGCCGGCAGTTAGCCCGACAATTAGCAGCCGGAGAATTTGACGCAATTATACAACAATTTCAGCGTCCCAATCCGATTTCTTCCCTCCCCGAAACGGAACTCGAAGAAACGATTGCCCACATTTGGAAAGAAACATTGGGGCTATCCACGATCGCCTCAACTGAAAATTTCTTCGAGTTGGGTGGAAATTCTCTTTTACTCATTCAAGTACGGCAGAAAATTCAAGAAAACCTGGGGCATGAATTATCCATTATTGACCTGTTTCGCAACCCGACAGTCGCGGCTTTAGCTCAATTTTTGAGTTCCCAAAAACCCCGCCCGGAACCCCTCAATTTTACCCGCCATATTTCCCAAACTGCCGATATTGCCGTTATCGGTATGGCGGGACGTTTTCCGGGAGCCGATAATATCGAAGAATTTTGGCAAAATTTAAAAAACGGTGTGGAATCGATCGCCTTTTTTACGGAATCAGAAATTTTGGCTTCCGGCATCGACCCGCAGCTCGTCAAAAATCCCAACTACGTCAAAGCCAGTCCGATTTTATCCGATATCGAGTCTTTCGATGCCGACTTTTTTGGTTACACCCCCAAAGAGGCAGAATTGATCGATCCGCAACAGCGTTTGTTGCTCGAATGTGCCTGGGAAAGTTTGGAAGATGCCGGATGCGATCCCCTCAATTATAAAGGCAAAATTGGCATTTATGCGGGGGCTGCAATGAATACTTATCTTTTCAATAATTTATATCCCAACCGCCACCAATTGGACCCCAGCGATTCTCTGCAAGTTTTCACGTTGGATTCGATGGGCGGATTTCAAACGATGGTCGCCAATGATAAAGATTATTTGACCACTCGCATTTCTTACAAATTGAACTTGACGGGGCCGAGTTTTAACCTACAAACCGCCTGTTCGACCTCCTTAGTTGCCGTTCATGTCGCCTGTCAAAGTTTGCTGAATGGGGAGTGTGATTTGGCTTTGGCGGGGGGTGTTTCGGTGCGGGTTCCCCAGAAACAAGGCTACCTATATCAAGACGGAATGATCGTTTCAAAAGACGGCCACTGTCGCGCTTTTGATGCCGCCGCTGGGGGGACAATTTTTGGCAGTGGCGTGGGGTTGGTGGTGTTGAAAAGATGGGATGAAGCGATCGCGGACAGAGATCGAATTTATGCAGTTATAAAAGGGTCGGCTGCGGGAAATGATGGCGGTACAAAAGTTGGATATCTCGCCCCCAACGGAGAAGGACAGACCAGGGTTGCCGCCGAAGCAATGGCGATCGCGGGAATTACACCAGATACAATTGATTATGTGGAAGCTCACGGAACGGGAACCCATCTGGGCGACCCGATTGAAATTGGGGGGTTGAGTCGCGCCTTTGAACTGACGACAAATCGGAAAAAATTCTGCGCGATCGGTTCGGTTAAAACCAACATCGGACACCTACAAATTGCCTCGGGAATTGCCGGATTTATCAAAACAGTTCTATCTTTATATCACCGACAGTTGCCCCCCAGCTTGCATTTTCAAAACCCCAATCCGCAAATCGATTTTGAGGGCAGTCCTTTTTATGTCAATACTGTTCTAAAAGACTGGTTTAAAATTGAAACTCCCCGCCGCGCCGGGGTGAATTCTTTGGGAGTGGGGGGAACCAATGCCCACGTCATCTTAGAAGAAGCGCCCGAACAATTCATCGACAATAAAGTTCGACCCTCCCATTATCTTTTCATCCTGTCTGCCAAAACGGAAACCGCTTTAAAAGCCTCCGTCGATCGCCACCTCAACTTTTGGGAGATTCACCCCCATTTATCTCCCGGAAATATCGCTTTTACGACCCAAGTCGGGCGATCGCACTTTCAACACCGACTGGCTATTGTTGCGGATTCAATCGAAGGCTTAAAACAACAGTTGACCGCCGTAAAAAATAATCGAAATGACCGCGATTGGCTGACCGGAAATGTCACGTCTCCCCGTTTTAAAATCGCCTTTTTATTCGGCGGACAGGGTTCCCAATCTCTCAATATGGGTCGCCAACTCTACGAAACCCAACCCACCTTTCGTAACGCCCTCGACCATTGCGATCGCATCCTCCGTTCCGAGTTGGAAAAACCCCTGCTGTCCGTCCTTTATCCTCAATCTGGCGACAGCGATTTAATCGACGACACCGCCTATAGTCAACCCGCCATATTTGCCATTGAATATGCTTTATTTACCCTTTGGAAATCCTGGGGTATTTCTCCCCAAGTGGTGTTGGGCCACAGTTTGGGTGAATACGTCGCCGCCTGTGTCGCCGGAGTCTTGGGTTTGGAAGATGGGTTGAAATTGGTCGCCGCCCGAGGACGGCTGATGCGGGAATCAAAAAAAGGTAAAATGGTGGCAATTTTTGCAGACAAAAATACAGTTGAATCGTTGACTTTTGAACATTCAGATTCCGTCGCGATCGCGGCAATTAATAACCCTAAAAATATCGTCATTTCCGGACTCGAATCGGCGATCGAATCGATTGTTAAAATCTGCGATCGCCAAAACATCCAAACGCAAGTTTTAAAGATCTCCTGCCCCGGCCATTCTCCCCTCATGCGATCGATGGTCGCCGAATTTGAAAAGGTACTCAATCGCTGCAAATTCTCCGCACCCAAGCTGAATCTCATTTCCAATGTCACCGGCGAAATCATTGGGTCGGAAATTACAACATCCAATTATTGGTGTCGCCATCTCTTAAAACCCGTTCAATTTTCTGCCAGCTTAGACACCTTAGAAAAATTAGGCTGCAATGTTTTCATCGAATGTAGTGCCAGACCCCATTTATCGAGTATTTTTCGCTCGTCGCGATCGCAAACTGATGTCATCTGTTGTCCCAGTTTGTCATCAAAAGAAACCGATTGGCAGCAGTTGTTACGGAGTCTGGGTCAACTTTATGTAAGCGGAATTTTTATCGACTGGAAAGGTTTTAATCGAGACTATTCCTACTCCAAAAGTACCCTGCCAAGTTACCCATTTCAACGCCGACGATATTGGATCGATCCCCCCGTGGAGACTGTCCCCATGTCCGCCACCCAAGCCGTCGGCGATCGCTCCCTTTTGGGAGGTCGAATTTCCTCCCCTTTAAAACAAGTTTTATTTCAATCAAAAATCGCGGAAAACAACCCCGATTTTCTGGCAGATCATCGCATTTATAAACAGCCGGTTTTGCCCGCCACGGCTTATTTAGAAATCGCCCTATCCGCCGCTCAAATACTGCACAATAACCTCAACCTATCTTTGGATAAAATAACCTTCAATAAAGCACTATTTTTGAGCGACCCCGGATCGTCCGTGTCCGAACCGACAGTCACGATTCAATCGATTTTTGACCGAGATGGCAAGGATTCGACATTTCAGATCTACAGTCAAAATGACGATGCGATCGCCGCCCCAGAAAATTGGACTTTGCATTGTTCGGGAAAAATTATCGGTTCTCCTCAATCGACCCCCATTGAACCGATCAATCTGCAAGATTTACGGGAAATCTGTTTACACCCTGTCAACCCGAACGAGCATTATCAAAATTGCCGAAGTCGAGGCTTGGAATATGGCGAAAATTTTCAGGTTTTGAAAGAGTTGTGGATTGGAAAAGGAGAGGCTCTAGGTCGGATAGAGTTGCCCGAATGTCAGGCGAATGATGCGGCGACTTATCAGGTGCATCCGGTACTGCTAGATGGCTGCTTTCAGGTCATTTTGACGATTCTACCCGAGGCGAATTTATCCCACCTGTATTTACCCATCGCGATCGAGAAATTGACGGTTTATCGGCAACCTCAAACGTCAGTCTGGAGTCATGTTAGACTGCGATCGCACTCCCTCACTGCCGACATCAAACTATTCGATTCTTCGGGTCATTTATTACTTGAAGTCCGAGGATTGACATCTCGAAAAGTTGATCGCCAAACCCTCCTCGGCATCGAAACAGATCATCAACCCGATCAAGATTGGCAAAACTTGCTGTATGAAGTCGAATGGCAAACGCAAAATCAATTGGCAATTAATCATCCGACAAATACAACGGGACACTGGCTAATTTTAGGTGACTGTCCGCATCTCGCCCAACAGTTAAAAGCGTTGCTGGCCGCTGCCGGTCAAACTTCCACAGCACTTGATTTAACTCAAATTGGTTGCGATGCATTTCAAACTGTATTTAATGCGGTACCATCCGATATTACCTTGACGGGCGTTATTTATTTGAGTGAGTTGGACAAATATCAATCAGCCTCAAGTTGGGAAACTCTGCTCAATTTTACGCAAGCATTAATTTCTCAAAATTGCCAAGAAGCCCCCCAATTTTTTATCGTCACGCGGGGGACACAATCCGTCAATAATAGCAAAATTGACAGTCGGGCGATTGTCGGATCTACCTTGTGGGGAATGGGCAAAACTATCGCTTCCGAATTTCCCGAGTTGCGTTGTGTTTTAGTGGATTTAGACCCGACACCTCGAAGCGATGACGCGGAGCAATTATTTCAAGAAATTTTATCTCAAAATGATGAAAATCAAATTGCATTTCGGAATGGCGATCGCTGGGTTCCTCGACTCATCAAAAAAACGCCGAACAACTCTCCTGTAAATGTCGCACTCCAACTTAAAATTTCTCAGCGTGGAACCTTGGAAAATCTCCGATGGCTGCCCACTCCTCAAGGCGACCCAAAACCCGGGGAAGTCAAAATAAAAGTCAAAGCGACGGGATTGAACTTCAGGGATGTTTTAAATGCTCTCGATTTATATCCGGGAAAAGCTGGACAATTGGGATTGGAATTGGCGGGGGAAATTGTCGCCGTTGGAGAAGGAGTGAACCGATTTAACCTGGGAGATCGAGTCATTGCGATCGCCCCCGGAAGTTTCAGCCAATTTCTCACTCTCGATGCCCAATTTGTCACTTTAAAACCCCAACATCTGAATTGGGAAGAATCGGCGACGATACCCGGTGCATTTCTGACCGCTTTCTACACCTTACATACTTTAGCTAAAATTGCCCCAGGCGATCGCATTCTCATCCACGCCGCAACGGGAGGGGTGGGTTTAGCCGCGGTTCAATTGGCTCAAAAAGCGGGTGCAGAAGTTTGGGCAACTGCGTCCCCAAATAAATGGCCAATGCTGCAATCATTGGGCATCAAAAATATCATGAATTCCCGGAGCTTGAATTTCTCTCAAGAAATGATGACCGCCACCCATAACGAAGGGGTCGATATTGTCTTGAATTCCCTGGCGGGAGATTTCATTCCCCACAGCCTATCAACCTTAAAAGAAAAGGGTCGATTTGTCGAAATCGGTAAACAAAAGATCTGGTCGTCCGAACAAGTTGCCCGGTTTAAACCCGGTGTCTCTTACTTCGTCGTCGATTTAATTGAAATCCTCCAACATCAACCGGATTTAATTCAATCGTTGTTATCTCAATTAACCGAAAAATTTAATAATCGTCAACTTCAGCCCTTACCCCACCAAACATTTCCATCCGAACGGGTTGTCGAGGCTTTTCGTTTCATGCAACAAGCCAAACATATCGGTAAAATTATTGTCACCCCTCCCCTGGAAGCGATCGCTTCCCGTTTTGAAAAAGACTCGGATCGATCTTCTGGTTCCAACCATCTGCTGGAGTCCCATGCCACTTATTTAATTACGGGAGGACTGGGAGATTTGGGGTTTGCAGTGGCCAAACAGTTCATCCAATGGGGTGCAAAAAATATCGTCTTAATGGGTCGAAATGATCCCCAAGAGTCAATTCAAAAGGCAATTGATGCTCTCCCTGCCAACATCATTTTCAAACGAGCAAACGTTGCCAATTTTGAAGATTTAGCCGGTATTTTTGAGGAGATCGATCGCCACCATCCACCGTTAAAAGGCGTGATTCATGCAGCGGGCATGATAGAAGATAAAACCTTCGTTCAACAAAACAGAGAATCCTTTGAACGAACGATGGAACCCAAGTTAAAAGGTGGGTGGAATTTGCATCAGTTAACTTGCGATCGCGACCTCGACTTTTTTATACTATTTTCTTCCGTTGCTTCCCTGTTGGGTTCTGCCGGTCAAAGCAACTATTCCGCCGCCAATAGCACCTTAGATACTCTGGCACATTTTCGCCGACAAATGGGACAAACTGCGACCAGTATTAACTGGGGTGCTTGGAGTGAAATTGGACTCGCCCATCGCACTCAGAAACCGTTGAGTATCAAAGGCATGGGAACCATCGATCCCCAACGGGGGCTGACAGTTTTAGAATGGATTTTAAAAGAAAAGCCGACCCAAGTTAGCGTCATTCAATTTGACGATACTCAACTAATTTTACATAAAAAATTTCCATTTTTGTGCGAACTTTTCTCGACAAAATCATCAGCAAATACTGGGGGCGATCGCTATCAATCCATGCCCGCTGCAGACGCTTATAAACTACTGAGAAAAGAAGTCCGATCGCAGTTGGCAATTGTTTTGGGTTTGGATGAGACGGTCGGGCTCGATCCTCGGGAGGGCTTTACCGAACTAGGCTTAGATTCTTTGACTTCCGTTGAATTTAGGAATCGCCTGCAAAATCGGCTGCAACGTCCGTTGCCGGCGACGGTCGTTTTTGACTATCCGACCTTGGAAGAGTTGACGAATTATTTGGGCGAAAATGTTTTAAACTTACAATCCGAGGATAAAAATTCCCCCGTTGATGATACGATCGCAAAAGTCGAACAGCTTTCCGAGGAAGATGCGGAGGAAATTTTACTTAAAAAGCTCAATCTTTTTGACCTATAAAAAAACCGCAAAACTTACAACTCCATTAATTAAAAAACTGGCAAAAATTGAACGATGAACTCACCTTCAGAACCCGAAAAATTATCCACAACAAAACGGGCATTACTCGCCCTCGAAAAAATGCAGGCGCAGCTCGAAGCCCTCGAAAATCGCCAACACGAACCCATCGCCATCATCGGGATGGGATGCCGCTTTCCGGGGGGTGTGGAAAACCCGGACGAGTTTTGGCAGTTATTGGAGGATGGAATTGATGCGATCGCGCCGGTTCCCCAAGACCGCTGGAACCTCGACGAATACTATCACCCCGACCCCGATACTCCCGGTAAAATTTGCACAAAATACGGGGGTTTTATCGGCAATTTACAAAATTTTGATGCCCAATTTTTCCGCATTTCCCCCCGAGAAGCCCTCAGCCTAGACCCCCAACAACGTCTGCTTTTGGAAGTCTGCTGGGAGAGCTTTGAAAATGCGGGTTTGGCCGTCGATCGCCTTTTGGGAAGCCAAACCGGGGTATTTGTCGGCATTTGTGCCAACGATTATTGGCATCGATTGTTGAGTCGCAGCGATACCGAAATCGATGCCTATATCGCCACCGGAAATTCCCACAGCGTCGCCGCCGGCCGGATTTCCTACAGCTTCGGTTTTACCGGCCCCAGTTTGTCCGTCGATACCGCCTGTTCTTCTTCTTTGGTCGCCGTCCATTACGCCTGTCAAAGTTTGCGATCGCGAGATTGTCATCTCGCGATCACAGCAGCAGTCAATCGAATTTTATCTCCTCAAATGAGCGTCAACTTTTCGAGGGCAAAAATGTTATCTCTACAGGGGCGATGTAAAACATTTGATGCCTCTGCTAACGGCTTCGTTCGCGGGGAAGGTGGCGGTGCAATTGTATTGAAACGCCTGTCAGATGCGATCGCGTCCGGTGACAATATTTTGGCGGTGATTCGAGGGTCTGCCGTCAATCACGACGGCCGCAGCAGCGGCCTGACCGTCCCCAACGGACCCGCCCAGCAAGCCGTCATCCGCCAAGCCTTGGAGAATGCCCGAATTCAACCGCAACAGGTGAGTTATATCGAAGCTCACGGCACCGGAACAGCCCTGGGAGATCCGATCGAAGTGGGGGCGTTAAATGCGGTTTATGGGGCGGGAAGGAGCGATCGCGACCCGTTAATCATTGCCTCCGTCAAAACCAATATCGGTCACCTGGAAGCGGCGGCGGGAATGGCTGGATTGATCAAAGTCGTCCTGGCGTTACAGCACCAAAAAATCCCCCCCCATCTACATTTTAATATTCCCAATCCCCACATCCCTTGGGATCAAATACCCGTTCGAGTTCCCCCAATTTCCTCACCTTGGGCCTCGGAGAATCGGGAACGTCTCGCCGGGGTGAGTTCTTTCGGATTTAGTGGAACAAATGCCCACGTTATATTGGAAGAATTTCCATCCTCAAATCATCCATCTTCAGCCAGCGATCGGGGTTCTCATCTGCTGACTTTATCCGCCAAAACTTCCGTAGCTTTAAAAGCCTTAGCCCTTCGATATCAAGAGTATTTAAAACCACATTCCGATCGCCCCCTTGCAGATATTTGTTTTACAGCCAATGTGGGGCGATCGCAATTTAACCACCGGCTGGCGATCGTCGCCTCTTCCCACGAAGAACTGAGACAAAAATTAGCCGAATTTTGTGACGGAAACCCCTCGGATGGCATCTTTTCGGGACGGGTTAGAGAAACTCAACTCGACAACAATATTTTCCCCGATCGAGAATTGACATCTCTCGAAACCGATCCCGAACTTTTTGCCCGTTTGGCACAATTTTATGTGGATGGAGGAACAATCCCCTGGGACAGACTCTATCGCGATCGTCCCCACCAAAAAGTCCCGTTGCCGAATTATCCGTTTCAAAGACAACGGTTTTGGATTTAATTTTTTGCTAGAATCAGTACAACCCATTAAAATCTATTTTAGATCCAATGCTGACCACCTTTAATTCCCGCAAAAAACGTCATTTTTGGACAATTTTACTGATCGCTTTGAGTTTAAATTTGACCCTCTTTAAGGATCGAGTCGCCGTATCCGAACCAGTGGATCATTCCTGGCAGGCGCGACAATTTTCGGGGGCAGTTTTAAACGGCAATAACGGCCAGTATACCGGCGAAATTCTGGTCAATACCTCTGCGGATACCGCCTGGAAGGTTTTGACAGATTACGAGAACTTTCCTAGATTCATGCCCACCGTCATTGACAGTCAACTGTTGACAACCCAAGGCAATCAAAAGGTTTTTGAATTGGTGTACCAAATTCGGGTGATGGTTATCGATAAAAGGATCAGAGTTCGGATCGCCAACGTCGAAACCTACCCTCAAAAAATTGCCTTCAAGCTAGTAGAAGGAGATTTGCGATCGCTGCAGGGAACCTGGACGATTCAACCCATTTCCTCCACACAAGTCAGGATTCAACACCAAGTCGCCGTCGATCCCGGTTCGACACCCAGCCGAGCCGTATTTTATAATATCTATGAAAGTAGCTTAAAAAATACCCTCGAAGCGATCAAAAAAGAGGCGGAAGGCCGCAATTAAGATCCCTTATTTTGGGCTTTTTTCTCGATGCAGTCTGTCCAGATTTTCAATAAGTTCTGGACGGCGGCATCCCAACTGCAACCGGCAACCGTCGCCCTCGCCCGTCGTCCCATTTCTGTTCGCAATTCGGGGTTATCAACTAAAATCTTGAGTTTTTGGACAAAATCATCGACATCGCCAGAATTAAATAAAAAGCCATTTTTGCCGCTCTCGATACTATCCACAACCCCCCCCGCATCGGGCGCCACAACTGGAATTCCCGATGCAAATGCCTCCAAAACCGTCAGCCCTCTCGTCTCCTTTTCAGATGCCGTGATATGAATATCGCTGTTCGCCAAAAGTTCCGCGACTTGGGGGGGTTCGATTCGTCCGAAAAAATGGATGTTAGATGTCAGCGGTTTTAACCTGAGATCGATTTCATCTTTTAATTCTCCATCGCCCACAATAATCAATGCAACTTTATCAAAATCGAGCACTTTTTGAAGTTTTTGCAAAGCATCGATCGCAAACTTCCAGCCCTTATCGCGGGTCAAGCGCCCCACAAATATTAATTTGACGCAGGAGTTAATTTCGAGCAAACCGTCGATTTTTTCAAAATAATTGTTTTTTCGTTTTTCCGGGTGAAACGTCTCCAAATCGACACCCAAAAAATCGCCATAGATGACATTTTTAATCCCCACTTTTTTGAGCTTTTTTGCGCTGGAATTGCCGGCGGTCAACGTGGCATCATAAAAATTGTAAGTCCATCTAAAGTGAAATCTCAACAAAAATTGAATGATGCCAATCATTTGAGATGGAAAGGGCAAATAATCTTCCAAATACTCGATCAGATTTGTATGAAAAAAACTGACGCAGGGAATATTATGTTTTCTAGAAAAATCAATGCCGGGGACGCTCAAAAAACCCAGCCACAGCCGTTCCGGTTCGTCAACGTGTATGATATCGGGTTGAAATTTTTCTAATTCTTGCCAGACCGTTCGATAGGATTTCGGGCTGACATTGCGCTCAAAATCGACCCCCATAAAAGAGGTGCTGTCCAAATTGACGACTCGGACGCCGGGTAAAATATCCCCCGTGTAAGCCTTCCAATTGGGATAAATTGCCGACAATCCACTATAATCGGGACAGAATAGCAACACCTGATGGCCGAGTTGACTCAATTTTTTAATTCGATTAAAAACGGCGATAGTGACGCCATCGACGACGGGCAGAAATCCCGAACTGATCGTTGCTATTTTCATGGCTGGCGGGAGTCGAAACCCAAGAACACATCGATCATTGTATAATAAAGTGCCGTGCAAATGAATGTTGTAAAAAACCGATCGCCCCAATTTTGGTTCAGCCTCAGTTTATTGATTCCCCTCTACTTCGGCATCGTCGCTTTCGGGTTCTACCTGAACCACCCCTATCTCGTCCAAGATGATGCCAGACATCATGTGGTTTGGCTGCAAAAATTTGCCGACGATCGCCTGTTTCCCCGAGACTTTATCGCTGACTATTTTTATACCGTCGCACCGGCGGGATACAAGTTTTTTTATTGGGCGATCGCTCAAATGGGAGTCGGGGCGATTTCTGCGGCTAAAATTGTGCCGACTGTCCTGGCTTTGATCGCCACAATCGCCATTTTCAAGATTTCTATCAAAATTTTTGATCGCCCAGAAGCGGCATTTTTATCCGTTTTGATTTTCAATGAAAATGTGTGGATGAATGACGACCTGATCTCGGCGACACCGAGGGCTTTTTTATATCCGATCTTCGCATTTTTTATTTATTTCTCGATGGAGCGATCGCCCGCCGGCTGTTCCCTGACGATCGCCCTGTTGGGTCTATTTTTTCCCCAATTTCTATTCGTCACCCTGGCAATGCTCACCCTCCAGTTATTGGACATCAAAATCCAACCCCCCTATCTATCTTTGTCTAAAAATAAAGAAAACTATCTAGTTTGGATCTCGGGATTTTCCATCGCCGCGATCGCCATTCTGATTTTTGCCTCGCAACTCGCCCCCCTCGGGGAAGCCATCACCAGTCAACAGATGAACGTTATGCCCGAATTCGGCCCCCACGGTCGGGTCGAATATTTTGGCGTGAATCCCTTCTCTTTTATTTTCGACGGCAATAGCGGTTTGAATCTTCCCTTGTACCCCTTTCCCATTTTGTCGGGTCTAGCCTTGCCCGTTTTACTCAAATATCGCCTTTCTGAAACCCAGTCAATTACGCCCAAAGTCAAAATTTTATTCGATTTACTCGTCGCCGCTTTGGGATTATTTATTCTCGCCCATATTTTCCTATTTAAACTATACTTTCCCAGCCGCTACACCTACCACAGCTTAATTTTTATATTAGCGATCGCGTCCGGCATCGTCCTCTGTATCACCTGGGATGATCTGCACTCAAAACATGGCATTTTAGATTTTAACCTAAAAATACTCCTCGTCATCGCTCTAATTTTACCCTTCTTACCCATCGCCCCCTTTATTTTTCAAGGGTGGGTCGTCGGGGAACATCCCGAACTGTACCAATTTTTCGCCGCCCAACCGCCGGACAGCCTGACCGCATCCCTAGCCGACGAAGCCGATAACTTACCCGCCTTTTCCCGACGTTCCGTTTTAGTTAGCCGAGAATTTGCCATCCCCCACCACGTCAAATATTATCAAGAAATCGAACGGCGAACCGTCGATTTGGTGCGATCGCAATACAGCTCCGATCCCGATGATATCGTCCAATTTATCGAACGATATCGGATTCAATTCTGGCTATTAGAATCCCATTTCAATCGGGCCGACTATTTGTCGGAAAAAAGTTGGCTGGTCAACAGTTCATTCAACGATATTATTTTTGAAACCGTCGAAAAACTCGAACAAAATCGCCCCCTCGCCATCCTTCCCTTCGCGGAACGCTGCGCGGTTTTTTCCGATTCTCAATTTACCGTGTTAGATACAACCTGTCTGCTCGAATTTTCCGGCGGGGGTCAAAATTCGATCTCTTCCTCCACCGCAGATGTCGAGAACCTCGGCAACTGAATCGCCGAAAGCGACTGCAACTTCCGGCGACGCTGCGGGTAAATTAACGGAGCCGGCCAATTGGGCTCCCGTTCGACCTCGGAATCGACCCCGCCCCCGACGGCATCCTCAGTTTCGGGGGGAGAGGCGGCATATTCCAGGCGAATGCGATCGAGTTCCTCCTCCACAAATCGCGGTCGTGGCCATTCTTCCACCGGCGGCTCCTCCGGGGACATTTCGACCCTCGGGGGATCGATCGCATCCAACTCCGGTCTGTCAGCCACCGCTGCGGGGCGGCTTTCGGAGTCCCAAATCTCCTCCCCGGGCGTTTCCTCAGATCTCCCCCCCTCCTCCGACCCCTCGCCAGGGTGATGGGACAGTTGCGAAGACCAGGGTTGAACCGGGGACGCTTTAGAGAGTTTCAAGGTCGGGGAATGGAGGACAAAAGATGCCGGAGGTTGCGGTTCCGCCGGGGTTGCCGGGAGTTCCGCCTCCGCCGTTTGGGGGGGGGATGTCGCCCGGTGCGAGTCCAGGGGGTAGCCGTGAGACTGCATTTCCAAAGCTCGCTCTAGGGCTGCCTTGAATTGCAGAGTATGGCGTTGCTGGCGGTGCAGGCGCGATCGCAGTTCCTGGCAGGTATTTTGAGTCCGAACCCATTCGTGGAACTGTTCGTTGTAGCGTTGTTGGGTGCTGGCACATTCTCGCTCCATCTGAGCCATCCGAGTTTGGCTGGTATCCCATTGGTGGGTGAGGTTTTCCACCAAAACCTGCTGTTGCTGAATGACGCGGTTGGCGACCTCCAGCTTTCTGAACAGCCGAGTCACCTGTTCCCGGGCGAAACCCATTTCCCGGGCCTGTCGGTCGATGTGGGCGTCCTGTTCTTGCAACCGTCTGTGACAGCCTTCGAGCTCCTCCTCGAGTTCCGCGATGCGATCGATCAGGTCGCGGTTGCAGGTGTGGAGCGCTTGAATCAGGGGCGTCTGGGAATTTTCCTCCGCCGCTTCCCCGGCCGGGAGGGGGTCGGGTTCCGGAGTTGGGGATGGCCTGTCGTTGGAGTCTGTAACTACCGGCAGTTGGTCGATCGCGATCGCGTCGGGAAAATTGACCGTCTCCCAATCATCATCCCAGGGGTCGGACACTTGCGGAAGCTGGACGGCTTCCCGAGGTCGGTCGATATCAGGTTTTTCCTCTGACCCCTCGGCGCGACGTTCTGGAATCGGGTCGGGTTGGGACGGATTCGGAGGAAGACCGGCTTCAGACATGGATAGATCCAGACAGTTACAGAAATCTCGATCCTAGTCTACACCAGTTGGGATGTGGGGATAATTGATAATTGATAATTGATAATTGATAATTGATATCAAATCTGCTTGTTTCACTGCTCCCCCTCGCACCCCCCCAGCTCCCCCTGGGGCCGTTTCATTTTCCTGTTGCCTGTTGCCTGTTGCCTATTCCCTGCGCGCAGCGCTATAAAATTCCCGACTCCCGACTCCCCCAATAAAAAAAGCCCCCGGATGGGAGCTTTCAGAAATAGCGGGGAGCGGATTTGAACCACTGACCTTCGGGTTATGAGCCCGACGAGCTACCAGACTGCTCTACCCCGCGGCACATCTATATAATATAAATGAATTTTTCCAAAACCGCAACCCCTAAACCATCATTAATTCTCCACTCACCTCCAACCGCTTGAAATCATTGAGGCTCATGAACCGCTCCGCAAGGGTTTCGGCGATCGCGGGGCTGATCCAACCCATCTGGGTGAGTAGGTGGATGGCGATCGCGTACTTGGCCCGTTTGGCCCCGTCCATCACCTTGATGGCCAGTCCCATGCCCTCGCCGACCCGGCCGACGCACTGGACACCCTCGGCCCCGGCTTTGCTCACCAGTTGCCCTTCCGTGAGTCGCATCAGTTCCGTGTCAAAATGTCCCTCCCAGGCGACGAACTCGGGATGGTGGGTCATCGATCGCACGATCCGCTCCATGTCCAAATTATCCCCCGACGCCAGCTTGGCGTACAGCGTCGCGATCTGGGACAGTTCCATATAATAGGTCGGGGCCCCGCAGTCGTCCCGGGCGCCGATGAATTCATCTCCGGGCATCCCCAGCAGTTCCCCCACCTTCGAGATGATCAGTTGTTGAACCGGGTGTTTGCGCTGCAGGTAAGTTTCCAGCGGCCAGTGTCGCTGCCGGCACACCGCCAGCATCCCGGCGTGTTTCCCGGAACAGCCGTGTTGGAGGGGGCTGCGCTTCCCGGGCGGCGTCGGACATTGCAGGTGGGAGGGGTCGATATCGCACCGCCACAGGATGTTGAACGCCTGCCGCGCCTGTTCGATGTCGCCGTGGTGGGAACTGCACACGATCGCCAGATCCCGGTCCGTCAGGTCGTAGCGCTCCAAAGTCCCCGTATTCGTCACGGCCAGGGCTTGGAAGGGTTTAAGTGCGGAACGCACGAAGGTTCCCGTATCCGGGTAGCCGGCGACAAATAGAACCCGCCCCCGGTTGTCGCAGACAGTCGCTTGGATGCGATGAACGGCCTCCGTAATTCCTTCTCGCAACAGTCTCACTTCCAATTCTGTTGCCTGTATCCGTTTTCCCCTTGTCATATCGTCTTCAAATATTGTGATTGACCGTTAACATTCATCCCGCGATCGCGCCATTGCAGCCGATCCAAATCGACCCCCCGATCGCCAATATCGCCCCCAGACCGTAGAACGTCTGTTGGAGTCGGTCGAGGAGGGGGCTAACCTGATGATTCAAAATGAGGCGATCCTGGACGACAAATTCCGGGGTTTTCAGCCAAGTTTGGCCGTCGTACCACCCGGATTCCTCGTAAAACACCGTCGGACTGTTCAGGCGCGATCGGATGTACCACCAGCCCAGGTACAACCGCAGGACGACCAGCGTCAGAATCAAACTCGACCCGGCCCCCGCACTCAACGCAAACTGCACCGGAGTCTGTTGGGGGGAAAAACTCGCCGCCGCCACTGGAGCGAAAATCAGCCAACTCCACCCCCACACCCAGGCCAGTTTCCGGAGATATTGGGGCCAAGCTAACGTCACCCAGTGGAACGGCCAAGACCCCTTGAGTTCCTGGTATTCGTTGATGGGAAGCTGTTCGGACGGGACGGGACAGACTGAAACTGAAACCTTTTTCATGATCTTTTCGGCGCTCGGGATCTTAACGTTTTGAATCGGGATTCGAGCCTGTCATCGGCATCAAACTATGATAGCGAATTGGCGATCGGGGTCCGAGAGCCGATCGCTTCGTCTGCGAGCCTATCCCTCAAACCCATTCCGACCAATCCACCCGTTCGGCGTGACCCCAGAACGCTTCCAGATTGTAGAACTCCCGTTCTTCCGGGAGAAGGATATGAACGATCAGGTCGCCGTAGTCCATCAGCACCCAAGATCCTTCCCCCTGGCCTTCAACTCTCGGCGGAAGTCGCTGGGTTTGCTCCTCGACCTGCCGGGCGATCGCCTGGTAGATGGCCCGGACTTGGGTACTGGAGAAACCCGTCACGATCAAAAAATAATCGGCTAGGTAAGACACTTCCGTAACCCGGAGAAGCGTGATATCGTCACCTTTGCGGTCTTCAGCCGCCCGAACTGCGGCGATGGCGGTAGCCAAGGTTGGATCGGCCAGATCGGTGGTGACGGCCGATCCGTCGGCGGATTGAGTGTGGGCATTGTTCAACATTAAGCGATCGAATTCCCCCTAACGTTACGGCATTGCGAGTGGGACGGATTCTAGATGGTGATATTTTAGCAACTCCCATCTCGATCCGTTTTTCGGCCTTCGGTTTTTCTTAATCTCTCCGGACCCGCACCCCCCACCCGACCTTCAGTCGGACTCGACGCCAGCCACCTCCGCGAACAGGGCTTCATAATGATTCAAGGCCTGCTCGAAACTGAAACAGTCCTCGGCAAATTGGCGTCCCTTCCGCCCCAGGGCTTCCACCTTGGGGCGATCGCGGTACAGTTCCAAAATAGTATCGGCCATCGCTCGGCCATCCTCCGGGGGAATCACGATCCCGCCGCCACTCTCGAGGACGGCCACCCGAGCCGTCCCCGTATCGGGAACCGACGCCACGATCGCCCGACCGCTGGCCAGGATCACCGGGATCTTCGAGGGCAGGTTAAAGGCGGTCACATCTCGCTTCTGCACCACCAGGCTCACATCCGCCGCTGCCAACAGTTCCGGCAACCGCTCCCGGGGCTCGAAGGGCCGGAGCAAGACGTTCTCGACATTTCGGGCGTGACAAAAGTCTTGCAAATTTTCCAGAGCCTTTTCTTCACCGACGATTACAAACGCAATTTCGGGAATGTGTCGCAGCTCGGATGCGGCTTCGATCACCGTTTCCAACCCCTGAGTCAGGGCGATATTTCCCGAGTAAAGCACCACAAATTTGTCGGTCAACCCGTGGGTTTTCCGAAACGAATTGTCCTCCTTCGGCAGGGGGCGGATGAAGTGGGTATCCACCCAATTGGGGATGTAAATAATTTTTTCTTTGGGAATCCCCTGTTCGAGCAATTTATCCCGGAACCCTTCCGCGATCACGCTCACTCGGTTGACATTTTTATAGGTCAACTGTTCGACCGATCGCGCCACCCGCAGCACCGGGCTGTCCGAGTTCACCAACTTAACCCGCATCGCTGCCTCCGAAACGATATCCTGGAGGTTGAGCACCACCGGACAGCGCCGCACCCAAGCGTACAAACTCACCGGCAGGGACACCAGCAGGGGCGGCACCGTGGCAAAAATCACGTCCGGGCAAAACCCCCGAAAGGCTTGGACGATGCTCGTCGAAATAAAACTCCCGTCCAACATCAACCGGGCTTTCAAACCCGGTTCCGGTCCCCGAATCCAAACGAAACTGCGCTGAATTTGGACTCCGTTTCTCTCCTCATTCAAATAAAACTTGCCCCGATAGTCTTCGTAGATCCGGCGCTCGGGATAGTTCGGCATAGCCGTAACGACCCGAACCTGGTGGCCCCGCCGCACCAACCCTTCGGCTAGTTCGGTCATCAACGGTGCGATGCCGATGGGTTCAGGATAGTAATTGTAAGAATAGATCAGAATACGCATGATGTCCAGTCAATGTGAAAAGATCCAAAATTTTGCGGGTTCGAGGCGAGAATTTGAACTCGAATTGTTGAGGTTTTCGTGGAAGGTCGAGCCGACCGCCGGCCGCAAAGGCGGGTGATGCACGCTCTGTGACGGTTGCTTTTTTCATCCTACCCATCAATGAGCTTCTACCAATAACGTTTCAATTTCTTTTCGGTTTGAGGGCCAATAAAACCTCGATTTCGATGCGATCGGTGGTCGGTCGGGCGGCGCTGATCCCGACGCCGCGAATCGAATTGAGGAGCGTGAAGGTTTTGGGTTCGACGGCCACAGCCGGCGCCGCGAGCAGATAACCGGTCGCCCAATAGACCAGATGCTCCATATCCAGATAAACATAACTGTGATTGGCTTGGGGTAACGATTCAGTAATACTCTGAAATCTGGGATTTTCGGGGAGAGTCGGATTGGGAACGAGTGTGATAGTTTCCACCACCGGACCGCCGAAGGCGACGAACAGGGTATCGGGGGTCAGCCACCCGTGTCCGAACAGGGTACCCTGTTCGGGGTCGTTCCATTCCGTCACCTCCACCCCCTGAATGGTGCGCCGTTCGACATCGACGGGGGGGTTACTTTCGGCCACGATCGCGTCGAGTTGGTCTAGGGTGGCCTCGGCCTGGGGGCGATCGCTCGTTTCCACCACTAAAACCCCCCCCAACCCCAAAGGAGCGAGAATGCCGTCGTCGGAGGCGATCGCCCCCAGGGCAAATTCCCCGTCCATCCAGCCGAAAACCGCCCCGTCGGCGTCGAGGTCGAGGGCTTCCAAGCCCCGCCGCACCCGGCGCACGAAGTCCCGCACTGAGGGATTTTCCGGTGCCCCGGCGACCAGTTGCGACCAAATGCGATCGATGCCCTGGCTGTTGATCAAAGCGATGGTTTCCGAGGGAAAACGGGCCACCAATTCCCCCACTTCGGGGGGAGGCCCGGGCGGTGTCGGCGGGGGTTGCAGCCGCATCACCCCTTTGAGGCGCAACCCCTCCCCATCTACACCGACACCGATGGCGACGGACTCGACGGGGGTGAGTCGGGAGACGGCATCCCAAGATCGCCAAGATTCCCCCGATAATTCGGCCGTTTGCTCCACAAATCCGGCATAATCTGCGATAAAAATAGTCATCAGGGGGTTGGGAACGGCAATATCGTCGAAAAATAAATCTTCGCTCCCCCAGACGTCAGCCAGGGAGGGTTCCCCCCGTAGGGTGTCGATCGCCCGCTCGATCGGCCAAGCCGTCGCGGCCACTAAGACGCGATCGCCGATGGTGGCGATGCTGTAGCGCTTTCCACTCTCCTCTATATATTGGGAAATGGTGATGCCCCGATAGTCTCGCCCTTGATGTTGAATTCCGGTTTGGGAATTCAATCGGTTCGCCAACTGACTCGCTTTGAAACGGTTGCGGATCGCCAAAATCATCAGCAGGTGGGAATCCTCGCCCTGGTCGGGGTTCTCCGGCGGCAACACGCTCACCATCAGCCCCCCCATCCACGGCTTCAGGTCGCGATCAAAATCCAGGGGCATCCCCGCCAAACTCTGCCGTTTGAAATTGGAGAGGATGCGATCGAGTTGGTTGCGGGTCTGCCGGGTCCCGAATCGCTTCAAATACTGGAGGGACGACGAGTCGGGCGAGATAAACGTCGCCATCAGCGCCTCGTCGGGGACGAGTTTGGCGCTTTCCTCGGGACGGTAAACTTGTACCCGCAGCGTTCTCAGATAGACGAGAACCGCCACGGTGCCGGTACAGGCGATCGCGACAGCGGCAATGAGAAGCTTAGATTTGTTGAAGGGCATCTTGATCCGTCTAGATCGGGTCAGAAAGTTGGAAACCGATTCGCTCGTGCATCCCCTATCGTAACGCTCCCGGTCGCGGAAAGTCCGTCAACTCTAGCACGTTTGGGAGTGGGGAATGGGGAATGGGGGATGGGGAATGGGGAATAGGGAGTAGGGAGTAGGGAATGGGGAATGGGGAATAGGCAATAGGCAATAGGCAATGGGGAATCGGTCATTTTTCATTTTTCATTCTTAGGGGAATGGGGAATGGGGAATGGGCAATAGGCAATAGGCAATAGGCAATGGGGAATGGGGGATGGGGGATGGGGGATGGGGAATAGGCGATAGGCGATAGGAGCGAGCTCCCTCTGCCTCCTCCGCCCCTCGGCTTACCGAAGCTCCCTCCCACACGGTATGATAGCTGCAAGAACCAGTTTGGATGGGATTCCAAGCAGCGCCGATCGAAACAGAGGATCATGAAAGTAGCAATTACAGGGGCGACCGGATTTGTCGGCTCTCGTCTGGTCGAATCGCTCCAGTCTCAGGGGTATCAAATCGTCGTGTTGACCCGCGATCCGGAGCGGGGGCGGCGGGTGTTTCCGGCTTCCAACTTTCCGCAGGTGGAAATCGTCGGCTACACCCCCACGGAGTCGGGAGACTGGCAGGGGGCGATCGCGGGCTGCGAGGGGGTGGTGAACCTGGCCGGGGCGCCCCTGGCGGACGAGCGGTGGACGCCGGAACGCAAACGGGTTTTGTTCGAGAGTCGGGTGACGCAAACCCAAAAACTCGTCGAAGCCATCAACAACGCCGACCCCAAACCTCGGGTTTTGGTGAGTACCTCCGCGATCGGATATTACGGCACTAGCGAAACGGCTACATTCGACGAAAGCAGCGCAGCGGGGGACGATTTCCTCGCCGATCTCTGCCAGGAGTGGGAAGCGGCGGCCTGGGGGGTGAAAGACACCGGAACCCGCCTGGTGATCCTGCGATTCGGCATCGTTTTGGGCATGGGCGGCGCGTTGGGCAAAATGATCACGCCGTTTAAATTGTTTGCCGGGGGGCCGTTGGGCAGCGGCAGGCAGTGGTTTTCCTGGATTCACCGGGACGATTTGACCGATTTGATCCGCTTCAGCCTGGAAAATGAGTCGGTGGAGGGGGTGTTGAACGCCACCGCCCCCAACCCCGTCCGCATGAACGAACTCTGTCACCAATTGGGCGAAATCCTGCACCGCCCTTCCTGGCTTCCCGTCCCCAGTTTCGCCCTGGAAGCCCTGTTGGGAGATGCGGCCCAGGTGGTGTTGGAGGGGCAGCAGGTGATCCCCGATCGCACCGGGTCTTACAATTTTGAATATCAGTATCCGACGGTGAAACAAGCCCTGGAGGAGATTCTCGCCTGATGACCCGTTCCGATCGCCCCCACGCCCATTTCGACCGCGCCCGCAGCAGTTTGCGGCAGGCGATCGGCCGCTATTCCGAAATGCGCCGCCAACACAAGTCCTCGGGAACCCAACTGCAGGCGACGGTCCAGGAACAACTGGATATTCTCAAAGCTAATTCCGAAAAGTTGGAACAAGGTTTGATCCGGATCGCCGCTTTCGGGTTGGTGAGTCGGGGAAAATCGGCGGTGTTGAACGCCCTGCTGGGCCGGCAAGTCCTGCAAACCGGACCCACCCACGGGGTGACGCAGTGGCCGCGATCGGTGCGCTGGACCATTTCGCCCGAGGCCGAAGCCGGAACCGAACCCATCGAAATCGAGTTGATCGACACGCCGGGACTCGACGAGGTGGCCGGCCAGATGCGGGGGGAAATGGCCCGGGAGGTCAGCCGCCAGGCGGATCTGATCTTATTTGTGGTGTCGGGGGATCTGACGCGGACGGAATATGAGGCCCTGGAAGCGTTGAAACGCATCCAAAAGCCTTTGATTGTGGTGTTCAATAAAATCGACCTCTACCCGGAACCGGAACGGGAGGCGATTGATCGGAATTTGCAGAAGTTGGCGACCCGCGACCCGAACTTGTCGGAGTCGTCGATGGAAATTGTCCGGGTTGCGGCGGAACCGCCGCCGTTGCAGGTGCGGGTGGAGTGGCCGGACGGTACAATTACTCAGGAATGGGAGTCGCCGCCGCCCCAGGTGGAGGAGTTGAAGGACGCGATCGCGACGATTCTTTACCGGGAGGGGCGATCGCTTTTGGCCCTGAATGCCCTGGTGCAAGCCAGGGAGGCCGATCGCGCGATCGCTCACCAGAGCGTCCGCTTGCAGCGGGTGGAAGCGGAAAATCTGATCTGGCGCTTCACCCAATATAAGGCGGTGGCGGTGGCGGTGAATCCGGTGGCGGTGTTGGATGTGGCGGGGGCGTTTTTTGCCGATTTGGTCTTGATCCGGTCTTTGGCGAAGTTGTACGGCCTGCCGATTACCAGTTACGAAGCGGGTCAGTTGTGGCGGAAAATTTTATTGAGTTCGGGGGGACTTTTATTGGGGGAAATGGGCGGCGGTTTGCTGCTGGGAATTGGCAAGACGGGGGCGGGGTTGGTGGCAAATTTTCCCGGCTATGCGGGGGCGGCGATCGCCCAGGCGGGGATCGCGGGTTACGGCACTTACATGGTGGGCCGGGCGGCTCAAATTTATTTGGAACGGGGCTGCACTTGGGGGGAATACGGGATCGATACGGTGATTCAGGAGATCATCGAACGGTGCGATCGCGACACGGTTATCTATCGGTTGCGACAGGAATTTGACGATTTTAAAGTGTAGAAAAAGCGTTTTTTTTTGATTTTCGGGAATGATTGAATCGGAGCAGATGGAAGAGTCAAAGCGGGAAATTATCGGCCAAATTGAACGGATGTCGGCGGAAGAAATTCGGGAATTGCGGGATTTTATGGCGTTTTTGAATTGGAAAAAATATCGTCCGGGGGAAGAGGTGATTTCGGAGCGCGATCGCAGTGCGTTGGTGCCGTCGGTGGGGGGGGAATTGGCGCGGCGATCGGACGTTCACCCCAATCTAACTCAGGATAGTTGGCATAAAGCGCTGGAGATGATAACGGCGGATCGGCTCGACCGGTTGAGGGCTTTTCATTAGCGCCGAAGTGTGATACAATTGGACAAACAATTAATAAATTGAATAAATCATCCGTCCGTCGCCGTTTTCCTATCCGTCCGGTTGCTTCCCGGAATACAAACGAACTTCAAACTGAAGTTGGGAGGCAATTTTAAGGTAATTTCGGCGATCGGACAAATCCCGCACCGTCCCCCTCGGCAGAGGGTTGGGGATGTGGCGAAATTGTCGTTATTTCGAGAAGGAAAAAATCGTGTTGAGACTGTTGCAAATTCTCATTCAGGCGATCCAACCCTTTTTGGTTCCGATTTGCTTTGTCGTCGCTTGGGGGTTGATGTTATTGATTGTTTGGAATCTGGGAACGGCGATCGCGGATACCGTCCGGCGTGCCAAGCGGATGCACCAGATCCCCTGTGCCAACTGCACCTATTTTACCAAAGATTACCGCCTCAAATGTCCGGTGCAGCCGAAAATTGCTTTATCTGAAAGTGCGATCGGCTGTCCGGATTTTCAGGAGAGATAAATTAATGGCGCTGAAGCGCAACAGAGTGATATCAAATCCGGTTGAATGATCGGAACAGCAAACGGGTTGGATATCTGCACCGCTTTGGAATCAATTCCAAAGCTAATAGCTCAAATCATCTCAAGATGATTGGGAAGATTTTGCGGTCAAATAACCGGATCTGATATTATTCTAACCTTTGGAAAGAAGAATGTCAATTTTCATCGCGCGATCGCTCGATCCAACTGTCGAATAATTCCTGATTTTCGGCCACCCATTCTTCCGCGTGGCGGCGGATATCTTCCGGCGTGTCTTCCCCCTGTTGGATGAGTTGATTTTGCGCGTTGATATCTTCGATGGGAATTGCCACCGACTCGAAAAAGCGTTCGGCGGTGGGGTTGTTGTCGATAAAATTTTGATTGGCAACCACCCGCATTTTATCCACCGCAAAACCGAGATTTTTTCCGTCGATGGAAGTCTCCTCTTCCGCCACATCTCCCTGGGTTTCGGGGAGGGAAGTAAACGGAACTTCCAGCCAAATCGCGTCCTCTCCCGGCTTCATCACCGTCCCCAACCAGTGGGGAGTCCAGGTATAGTATAAAACCGATTCTCCCTGGCGGTAGCGGGTGATGGTGTCCGCCAACAACGCCGAATAACTGCCGCGATCGTGTTCTACCGTGTCCCGCAATTCGTAATTGTCGAGGTGGTGTTCGATCGCCAATTCGCAACCCCAACCCGGATTGCATCCCGTCAGGTTCGCCAACCCGTCGCCGTCGGAATCGAACAGTTTAGCAATTTCGGGATCTCGCAGTTGTTCCAGGTTGGTAATATTGTATGCTTCGGCGGTTTGTTTGTCAATTTGATACCCTTGAAGAACGTCGGGAACCACCACCCCCACCCGTTCCAATTTTTCCTCGCCGCCGCTGCGTTGAAAAAATTCCTCGTACAATGTTTCCCAATGTCCGGCGAAAAAGTCCAATTCTCCATCGCCGATCGCGACGTGAATTAATGTCGGATCGAGTTGTTTGAGATCGGCGGTTTGATATCCCAGGCGTTCCAAACCGATATTGAAAACTTCCTGGACGAACAAACCTTCGAGTTCGACATAAGCCGAACGGACGGTTACAGTTTCCGGGGAGCGATTTTCGGCAGTGTTCGGGTCAGGCTGGCAGGCGATCGCGCTTCCCAAAACGGCGATCGCGATGCAAATTTTCGTTAATTTTTGGACGGGTTGAATCGGCATTATCGAGATCAATAATGGGTCGCTTTTTCAGAACGCTGGCGGTCGCGAGAGAGCCACTTTATCATACCGCGATCGCGCCAAGATTCGCCACTCTTGGCGATCGCCGTCGCCGTCCGATCTAAGAGGATCGCAATTAGGACAATTCCCAATCCCCCCACCGCCGCGAGTCCCACGTCTAGGCGTCCGACTCCCTGCAAAACCAACTGTCCGAGTCCCTCCACGGCGATCATAGACGCGATCACGGACATCGACAACGCCAGGACGATCGCCTGATTCATGCCGGTGAGAATGGCGGGGAGGCTGAGGGGAAGTTGGACGTTCCACAAAATTTGTCGGGGGGTGGAACCGAAGGCGATCGCGGCTTCGACGGCTTCCGGAGAAACCTGTCGAATTCCCAAGTTGGTGAGGCGGATTAGTGGGGGGACGGCGAAGATAAATGTGGCGATCGTTCCGGGGACTCGTCCGATCCCGAATAGCATCACGACGGGGACGAGATAGACGAAGGCGGGGAGGGTTTGCATGGTGTCCAAAAGAGGCCGCAACCCGCGCTCGAATCGGTCGTTTTTGGCGGCTAAAATTCCGACCGGAATTCCCACGATCGCGCACAAAATCACCGCTGTCAAAACTAACGATAATGTCACCATCGCGGCTTTCCAGATTCCCAAGAATCCGATAAACGTCAAGGTAAGAATGGCATAAATCGCGATCGTGCGTCCGCCAATTTGCCAGGTGATCAAACCCGATCCGACGATAAAAATGAGCGGGGGAATGAATAGAAATAGAGATTCGATAAAATTGAGAATCAATTCGACCGGAACTCGGATTGCTTGGAACAGGGGACGGAAGTTATCGACGACAAATTCGACGGCGATCGCGATCCAGTCGTCGAGGGGAAGGGTATACAATTCAAAGGGGTTGAGAATGGCATCGAAGCCGGAAACAGTTTCGGCGATCATCAGATCAAATTGGAGCATTATTCTAATTTTATAGTTAGGACCGATCTGCTGATTTGCGACCCGCCTTGAAATTCATTTCAAGGCTTATAGCAAAAGTCCACTAAGCGTGGACTCGGTTGAATTAATTGTGTCCCAAACACCTTGGCAGTTGCTATAATTGAATTTTAGAACATTTCTCGATAGGATAATGTACGGTTTGAATATCAAAGTCCCCTTTTCCCAGGGAGATAATGGTGGATTCTTCTCCTCTATCGAACCTTAACGCGATCAAAAACGAAACGGGATATTCTGGGAAAAATCGTCCAGTTGTTGCTGTAGGCGGGACTGTCGCCAAAAACGACGAGGATATAGGCGATTTCACCGTCCGGCGATCGCACATAGGCGACTTCCTGTCTCGATTCGGATGTCCAGCCGACTTTCGAGGCAAAAATAACCCCGAAATCGACCAATCCTTCCCCGAAAAAACCCGCGATCGGGTTGTTCTCCTCCCGCCGCCAGACTTGCGGATTGAGGTTGCGTCCTAACAAGTCTAACATCCCCTCGCTGGCGGTTTCCGAAACCGCTCGTTGGGTGGCAATTTCGTACATCAGCCGTCCCGCCTGTTCCGCACTGATTTGATTGCGGATGGGTTGTTCGGGATTTCCCCGCATTTTCAAATCCCAGCGTTCCGGTTCTTCCATTTTCAGGTCTGCAATCGGGAAGTTTTTCTGGCTGACATCGATATTGTGATATCCGGCGGAACGAAAAAAGCGGTTGATGAAATATCGCCGTTCCAACCAATCTTCAAAATTTTCGTTTTGGGGAGTCGAGGTGGTTCGAGTCAGGCGATCGAGAATGTGGCTGGCGGCTTCGTTATCGGAGTGTTTGACGAGTTGACATAAATCGGTTTTGCAGGTATCATCATAATCGATAGTGTTCGCCGGCAGCAGGTTCACTTCCACTTGCGCGTAAACGGCAACCATCCAAAAAAGTTTGGTCACGCTGGCCGGAAATCTGGGAATTTGACTCCGATACTCCGCGAAGGATTGCCGGTTGATATTAATCAAATAAATCGATAATTTATCGGTGGGGAGTTTTTGGGAAATGGCGAGGTTGACGAGTTCATCCGCGATCGCCTGGAGTTCTTTGCTGTAGGTGAGTTGTGGCGGAGTTTTGACGTTGTAGGTGAGTTCGGACGTGGCGGTGGGTTGGGGGGGAGGCGAAACCGTCGGCTTGGGGGAAATCACCGGCGTTTTAACGGTCGGCTGTGAGGATAAAATATAAGGTTTTACGAATCGAAATGCCACCCAAAATCCCCCCGCCATCAACACAATCAAAAATAGGAAGGTTCCCAACCAGGACAACTCGGAATTCCGCAGGTGCGATCGCTGGTTTCTGCGCGTCGTTTGGGGTGCGATCGCCTCTCCTTTCAATTCCGCCACTTCTCGCCGCAGTTTGCGAATTTTCCGATAGGCGTGTTTCAACTTGGCTTCGAGTTCGGCAATTTTTGGATCTTCCGGATCGGGGGGTGGCGGCTGTCGGGGGGTCACGTTTTTAAATGAATGGCTGGATCGGTCATTTTTTTTAATATAACATCTACAGAGAAACCAGTTCTTTTTTATAGACGCGATCGCACCGCAAAGTTTCCACCCCCGTCGCCGCTTCATATCCCCGGCGTTCGTAAAGTTGCACCGCCTCCTTCAAAACGCTGGCGGTTTCGATCCAAATTTCAGAAAATCCCCGATTCTGAATGGCTGCTTCCAATTCGGCTAACAAAAATTTACCCAAACCCAACCCGCGAACCTCCGGAACTAAATACATTTTCCGAATTTCAACGGCATTTTTTCCCCGTTTGACGGGATAGTAAGCCGCCGTCCCGACGATGGCGCGATCGCGTTCCACAACCCAAAATTCACCGTCGCGATCGTGATAATATTCCTCCACTTTAAAGATATCAATATCGGCCCCCTCCGGTTCGCACCCCAAACCGTATTCCGCCAAAACGGAGGCGATCAACTGGATGACGGCATCGCGATCGCCGGCTTCCCAGGAACGAATGACAAAATCTCGATATCGTTTTTCCATATCAATTGTTAATTGTTAATTATTAATTATTAATTGTTCAACTGTGGATTCTGGGTTGAGGATGGAGGGTGGAGAGAATGTCGCTTTCGACGGTCGCCAATTCCTCCAGCCGTTGGGTGACGATATCCACATCAAAATAGGTCGTCGCCAACACCCAATAAATGCCGTAGTGCCGCGCCTCGGATGCCATCAAACCGCGATAAAAGTTCGCCAGTTCCGGTTCCGGACAGTGTTGGGAGAGCAACCCCAAACGCTCGTGGCTGCGAGCTTCAATTAGTCCCGAAACCAACAGCAAATCCAACATCCGTTTTGGTTCGTCGCGACGGATGTGGCGGTTCAACTCCGCGCCGTAGGGGGGTGCAGGGAGCGATCGCATGGCAATCCCCCGCCGTTCCAACCACTGATTTACCAATTCAAAATGTTCGAGTTCTTCCTGCGCGATCGCCGTCAGCATCCGCACCAATTTGGTACTCGAAGGGTAGCGAAACATCAAATTTAACGCCACCCCGGCGGCTTTGCGTTCGCAGTGAGAATGGTCCAATAAAATCGTGTCGAGGTTCGCGATCGCTTGTTCGATCCAAGCCGGGGAGCTCGGCTGTTTCAAGTATTTTATTTTCGGGAGGGAGGTGGGAACGGAGGATGTCATCGGAATTCCAATTTAATCATCTCGGAGGGTCGATGTTTACGCATCGCCAGCTTGTCAATCACAATCATAGCAGATCCCGACCTGGTGTGCTATATTATCAGGATGTATCAGTCCTCAATCCTCTTGAGAGGATTTCTGCTGTGAGCTTGGGAATTGATTCCCAAGCGGGTCTGTCGTCCCCACCGAAAGCCTTGAAATCAATTTCAAGGCTCATAGCGAAAGTCATCTCAAGATGACTAAATAAACGTTAGTTTATCTTCAATCCTCTTGAGAGGATTTCTGCTATTAGCTTGGGAATTGATTCCCAAGCGGGTTGATTTTTCAATCCGATCGATTTCCTGAACGGGTCGATTGACCAAACCGGTCGTCCCCACCGAAAGCCTTGAAATCAATTTCAAGGCTCATAGCGAAAGTCATCTCAAGATGACTAAATAAACGTTAGTTTATCTTCAATCCTCTTGAGAGGATTTCTGCTATTAGCTTGGGAATTGATTCCCAAGCGGGTTGATTTTTCAA
>JBNGCR010000008.1:0-16486 GCA_050045915.1 Limnospira sp. | reverse complement strand
AGCGAAAGTCATCTCAAGATGACTAAATAAACGTTAGTTTATCTTCAATCCTCTTCAGAAGATTTCTGCTATTAGCTTGGGAATTGATTCCCAAGCGGGTTCGTAATCTCCACTTCCTCCAACAGGATGGCGGGTTTGCGTCCGTTGGGTGTGGTGAAGGTGTAGAGGTCGATCATTGGCAATTCTCCTATTTGTTCGGGGGCAAAATTTTGCCCCCAGTTCAAATTTAAGCGGCTTTGTCGGAAATCGAAACGGGTTCGATTGACGTATTAATGCGATCGAATAAGGCGGGTTTGTGCATCAAGCCAGAAATGCGATCGCGGACTTCCCCCCGGTCGAATATCAGCAGGGTCGGAATCGCTTCGATGTGATATTGACGGGCTAAATTTTCCCATTCATCGATATTCACTTTGCCGACCCGCACCAGACCGTCAAATTCGGCGGCGAGTTCGGCGACCACCCGGTTCATGACCGGGCAAGGGCCGCACCAGGGGGCCCAAAAGTCCACGACCACGGGAACGGGACTGTTGAGGACTTCAGCTTCAAAATTATCCTGGGTCAAAGTGATGACATTCGGGGTATCAAACATGGCTGAATTCCTCCGTGTAGATGTTACTAGATAGATGAGTCAAACAACAGACGTGCAGGCAACTCGAAGCCGCTAACACTGATTCCGGCTCGGTTGTACAGTATAGTCCACTTCGACAAAATCGTAAGTAATTATGCCGTTATTTTTTGAATTTACGTTCTAGAAATAGGCCGGAACGGTTCCCAAACTCGGGGCAGTTGGAACTCAGAATCGACTCATATCAGAATGAACGGTTAAGTATTAGTCGAGGGCGGACACCGCGACCCGGACGATGCTCCGCAGGTATTCGGGATCGGGGTGGATTTTGGAAGTGACCTGCAAACCCTGTAGGGAGCACAGCAGAAAGCTGGCAAGGGCGCTGATATCGCGATCGCCGCCCACTTCCCCCTTTTCCTGGGCGCGCTTCAAAGCCACATAGAACGCCCGTTCGAGCCGCTTCAGGTTGCCGGAAATGCGTCGAGCGGTATCCGGGTCGTGGGGACACAGTTCGACGACGGTGTTGGTGATCAGGCAACCCCGCCGATCTTGAACGCCGTCGGCTACCCTCTCGAAGAGGGCGACGATCGCCGGTTTGGAGGCGTTGGGGGCTTCCAGGCTGGCGATCGCGGCCTTCGCCACCGTTTCGTCGTAGTGGGCGATCGCTTCCAAAAACAGGGAGCGCTTGTCCCCGAATGTATCGTAGAGACTGCCCCGGTTGATCCCCATATTTTTGACGAGATCCTGAATGGACGTGGCTTCATAACCCTGGTGCCAGAACGTATCCATCGCCTTGGACAGAACCACTTCCCGATCGAATTCTTTGTGTCTTGCCATGAATTTACTTCAATCTATCCTCCGCCTCTAGGATTTTAGGATAACATTTCTGGAATAATTGGTTGTTTATTTCCCCGGGGGTGCCATCGGGCTTCAATTCGCAGTTTGTCGCCAAAATCTGTAATTCTAGATACAGAAAATTGAGGAAATCTTCCGATGAAAAAAATTGAAGCCACGATCCGGCCCTCTAAATTCGACGAAGTGATGGAATCGCTGATCGCAGTCGGAGCCATCGGGATGACGGTATCCGAAATTCACAGCTACGGAAGGCAAAAGGATCGCGTCGAGTTGTATCGAGGGGTGAAATACGCGATCGAATTTCAACCGCGATTGAAATTAGAAATTCTGGTGGAAGACGAGATCTGTTCCGAAATGGTCGAACATCTCATCTTGGCGGCTCAAACGGGTGCGATCGGGGATGGTAAAATTTTTGTCAGTCCCAGCGATCAAGTCCTGAGAATTCGGACAGGAGAAGTCAATCAAGAAGCGTTGTAAAAAGCAATGGGGGAGATATTTTTCCCCCATCCAACAATCAAGGGGTGATTTTAAATCAATTCATGAAAACGGAAACTCTGAAAACGGCGTTTCTGCCGTCGATCGCCAGTTTGCTGCTGGCGGGTGCATTTATTGCCGGCAAGTTCGCCACCGCCGATCTGAGTCCGCTGGTGACATCTTGGCTGCGGTTTGCGATCGCGTTGGGATTCCTTAGCGGGTTGGCGATCGCCTCCAAACCGTCGCCGTTGCGGGTGGCGCGATCGGATTTATTTTTAATGTTGCTGTTGGGTATTTTTGGAATTGTCGGCTATCACTATTTTTTCTTTGCCAGTCTCCAATATACCACCGTCGGCAACACGGCGATTATCAAGGCAACCAATCCGGCGATCACGGCATTCGTCGCCGCGATCGCATTGCGGGAAAAACTGACGGCGAAAAATTATGCGGGCGGGATTTTGGCTGTGTTTGGGGTGATGACCTTGTTGACAAGGGGTCACTTACAAAACCCGTCAAATTGGCAGTTCAACCGGGGCGATGGGTTGATGCTGCTGGCGGTTTTGTGTTGGATGGTTTATTCCCTATTGGTGAAAGTCTTGTCGGCAAAATATTCGGGGCTGACGTTGACGTATTACGCCGTTTTATTCGGGATGATTGTCTTGTCATTTTTGACATTTAGAGAGGATGCGATCGCCCAAATCAAAAATATGTCTTGGCAGTCAACCCTATCTGTTTTTTATATGGGAATCGGCGCGTCCGGTATCGGCTACCTTCAATACAGCCGCAGCGTCGCCCAGATCGGCCCCACCCGGACGGCGAGTTTTGTGGATAGTTTCGTCCCCATTTTCGTTGCAATTCTGGCGTTCATTTTTTTCCGAGAAGCGATGACGCCGGCGATGGTTGCGAGTGCGATCGCGATCGTTTTGGGACTCAATTTTATGCTGGCATCCGAACCCGAAAATGATGGCTCCAAAAAACGGAATTGTTGAATTAAAAATCGCCGAAAATCTCCAGGGAAGTCAGAGCCAGATGTTGACGGGGCGCGATCGGTGTGGGGGTGGATTCATGTTGGAACATCCCCGAAGTTTTATAACTCCAACCCTTAGATGATGCTGGCGTGGGGGATGACCTGCAGACGAACCCCCGCGTCACGGTTGGGGGGCGAACACTGTCTCGATCGCGTCAATTCAATTTATACCCGACTCGAAGATGATTATTTTCTATATTAGTGTTCTATCGCAACCGGAAACCATTTTTAAATTATCTAGCCCCGAAACCCCCAATCCTAGGGGCTTCAAGCGGATCGATTTTTCACTCATCATTTCACACTGCTATAGATTGTTGGCGTAGACTTGAAGGAATAAGGATTTCATCAATTTTCTATGGCCTCATTTTAGCTGTGTCAGTCCACGACTTGATTTGAAAATCGATCATGAAACAAAAGTTACCTAAACCCGTCGATCGCCCTCCCGCCGTTTCTCCCCCCCAACTGAAGCCACCCGGACTCAAAGAAATCGCGATCGCCCTCGGAAGCGGCTTATTGATGGGGTTGGCGACGGAACCTTTGGGATGGTGGCCGCTGGCCTGGGTGGCCTTGGTGCCCTTGTGGGTTTCGGTTGTGCGGCGGCGTTCCCCCGGTTGGGTGACGGCGGCTTGGGGGCTCGGCTACTACGGATTTTCCCTATTTTGGATCACCGGAATTCACCCGATGACTTGGATGGGGGTGCCCTGGCTGGCGAGTTTGGCGATCGCGATTTTCTGCTGGACCTTCATCACCCTGTGGGGGACGGCGTTAACCGTCGCCTGGGGGTGGCTGCTGCGGAAACTCGCCCCCCCGCCAGGTTGGGTGCGGGTGCTGGTCGGAACGGCCCTCTGGTGCGGTCTGGAGGCGATTTGGAGTTCCGGCCCCCTGTGGTGGTCGTCCCTGGCCCTGACCCAGAGTTTCGGGAATTTGCCCGTCTTGCATTTGAGTCAACTCTCGGGGCCGAGTGCGGTGGTGGCGGTTATCGTGGCCGTCAATGGCGCGATCGCGGAAATTGGGCTGGCGAACCGGAAGCGGCGGCGGTTGTATTGGATGCCGTTATTGATATTTGCGATCGCCCATTTGGTCGGGTTTGGCCTGTATTTGCGCCCCCTGGCGGACGACCCCCAATTCGGGCTTCGGGTCGGCATCATCCAGGGCAACGTCCCCAACGCCATCAAGCTGAACCCGGAGGGGTGGCGGCGGGCACTGGACGGTTACACGCGGGGTTATTTGGAATTGAGTGATCGCGGGGTGGATGCGGTGCTGACCCCGGAAACGGCGTTACCGTTCATGTGGACGCAATCGAGCCGCAATAACCTGGCATTTGACCAGGCGATTTTGCAGCGGGGAGTCCCGGCTTGGGTAGGGGGATTCGGAGACGCCGCCGACGGATTCACCAACAGTTTATTTGCCATCGATGGAAACGGGGAAATTATCGGCCGCTACGACAAGGCGAATTTGGTGCCTTTGGGGGAGTTTATCCCTTTTGAAAATATCCTCGGGCGGTTGATTAATCGCCTGTCGCCGCTGGATGCGCGGTTGGTGGCGGGGGAGAAATTCCAGGTGTTTGAAACGGGGTTCGGGACAGCGATCGCGGGCATTTGCTACGATTCGACGTTTCCGGAACATTTCCGCCACCAAGCTGCCGCGGGGGGAGAATTCATCCTGACGGCTTCCAACGATTCCCACTATTCAGCCATGATGTTAGCCCAACACCACGCCCAGGATGTGATGCGGGCGATCGAAAGCGATCGCTGGACGCTGCGGGCCACCAATACCGGCTATTCCGGCGTCGTCGATCCCCACGGCCGGACGCTGTGGATTTCCGGCATGGATACCTACGAACTCCACGACGAAACCGTGTACCGCCGCCGCACCCGAACGCTTTATGTCCGTTGGGGGGATTGGCTGGCGGTTTTATTGTTGGTTGGGGGTGCGATCGCCATCAGTATTCACCGTTTGAGCACTTCCAAGGATTAACTTGGGTGGCAATTGCCCCAGAAATCCGCTTTTTATCCCCCCTCCCTAATTTTTGTAGCGCACCTTTGCGGGTTGAATTGATTCGGGGCTAGACTGAGAAGAGAACCTGACTCGATTGGATATCCCTCAGTTTAGGTAGCCTGACTTATGACACAATCATCGCGTCCCCCCGTTCCGCCTCGGCCCGGTTCGGGAGTCCCTCGTCCGCCTGCGCCGAAACCGCCTCGCCCGCCGGCACCGGGCGGCCAAACCAGTCCCCCATCCCAACCGGCCCAACCCGCCGCCCCCGCCACCCCCGCGGCAGCCGTCACCCCCAGAGGACCCGGCCCGAGTCCCGGACATCCCACCCTCCGAGAAATTGTGAAACTAGCTGACGAACTCGGAGCCTCTGACGTTCACCTCGGTGTCGGAGAACTTCCCCGACTCAGACAGCGCGGCGACATCACCCCCCAAGAGTGGCCGGAAACGGATCTCAACACGTTTATGAGTTGGCTGCGGGAAGTCCTGACGGACGAAGAAATTCACCAGTTCCAAGAAAACCTGGACTTTGACGGTGCGGCCGATTTGGGGTTCGTGCGGATTCGGATCAGCATCTTCGACTCCCTCAGCGGTCCGGCGATGGTGCTGCGACTGATCGGAGCCACCATCCTCACCCTGGAACAGTTGAAGTTGCCGGAGGTGTTCAAAAAGATCTGCAACTACCACAAGGGGTTGATGTTGATCACCGGGCCGACGGGTTCCGGTAAATCCACCACCCTGGCGGCGATGATCGACTACATCAACAAAAATTACGCCTACCACATTATTACCATCGAAGATCCGGTGGAATTCGTCCACCAGAGCCGGAAATCCCTGATCAAACACCGGGAAGTCGGGCGACACACCTTGAAGTTTTTCAACGCCTTGAAGGGGGCGCTCCGACAGGACCCGGACATGATGTTGGTGGGGGAAATTCGGGATAAGGAAACGATGCAGATCGCGATCAAGGCGGCTTCGACGGGTCACTTGGTTGCCGGAACCCTGCACACCAACAGCGCCATCAAAACCCTGACCCGGATTTTGGATATGTTCTCGGCGGAAGAACAGGAATCGATTAAGGTTTCAATTTCGGAAACCTTGGTGGCGATCATCGCCCAACTGCTGTGTAAAACTACGGACGGGAAGCGGGCGGCATTCCACGACATCCTGATCAATACCGATGTCATCAAGGAATATATCGTCAAGGATCAGTATGAGGAAATCAACCAAATTATGCTTAAGGATACTTACGAGGGCATGACGACCATGAACCGCTCCCTGTACGAGTTGTATCAAGAGGGTCGGATCACGGAGGAAATCTGTCTGGAGGTGTCGCCGTTCCCCAACGAAATGAGTCAGATGTTGCGGGGTAGAGTCTAAGGAAAGTGTGAAATTTTCCCCGGTCAGTCTCAACTGTGGTGTAAAGTAGAAATCAGAAGATCGGGTTGCTGGTAGTAGCAACCCGATATATTTTCAGATCTAACTGATGAGTGCGAACCGATACTCTGGAATTTGAATTCATCTACGGTTCCGAATTTATATAAGGGGATTGCACTGTTTACACCGGGGGGAGACCTGATTTATTGCATCGATCCGAGTAAACGGCGACGGTGGCATCTGAATTTGTGTACGGCTTTGCAAGAAATCCTCGGTTTACCGGAACCCCCCCATTTTTTGGTTCCGTGTTACACGGCTACCCTCGATCGCTGGCTCGATCCGAACACTCAGGAAGTGAAGGTTTCCGCAGAAGCTCACCCCCAGGTGCTACGATATCAAATTTTGCTCAATGCCATCTTTGAAGCCGGGGACGTGCCTTGGCAGCCGGCTCATGTCAGCGAGGAGCTTTGCAATCCGCTTGTCCTGGCAACCTACCATCGGCAATTTCCAGAACTTTGGGAAAATCACGACCTGATTGTGAGGTTTCAGCCAATGGAGACTCAAACGGATATTTCGAGCGATGGGATAAGTTCTCTCCCGCCATCCCGGAGCTTTTTCAAATCGGCAACCCCGACGGCATCCACTCAGGGGTATGTGTTGCGACTGTTTGTCTCGGGTCACAGTTTGGCCACGGAACAAACCCTGGAAATCCTGCACCAACTGTTGGAGCGATCGCTAAGTCATCCCTACACCCTCAAGGTGATCGATGTCCTCAAGCACCCCGAACAGGCGGAAGCCAACCAAATTTCCGCTACCCCAACCCTGGTGAAGGTGTGGCCCAAACCCGGGCGGCGGATCGTCGGGGAGCTCCACGACGTGGACACGATTCTCCGACTTTTGGGCGACATTAACAATTGATAATTGACAATTGACAATTGATAATTTATGACCCCACTTCCTACTCCCTATTCCCGACTTAGAAGCGCCTAGGGCTATGGTTCCGTTGAGATTGTCCCAGCAACATCTAAACCGACTCGAAAGTTGTCCGCGCAAATTTCAGCACGCCGACGTTGAGGGTTCGATCTCGCCGACATCGTTAACTCTCGAAGAACGGACTGCCTGGGGAGAGCGGTTCCATTTGTTGATGCAGCAGCGAGAACTCGGCTTGCCGATCGCGGCGTTGATGGCCGATGACCTGGCGTTGCGGGAGGCGTTCCTGGGCTTGATGGCGGCGGCGCCGGAAATTTTTCAACCCCCCGAAGGGGGCGGGATTTGGCGGGATGCGGAACATCACCGCAGTCTGGCTCTCGGGGAGTACCTACTTGTGGCCGTTTACGATCTGTTAATCGCAGGGGAAAAGGAAGCCCAAATTATCGACTGGAAAACCTATCCCCGCCCCAAAGATCGGGCGGCTTTGGCGAACAATTGGCAAACTCGTTTATATCTTTATTTGTTGGTGGAAACCAGCCACTATCCGCCCGAACGGGTGTCGATGACTTACTGGTTCGTGCGTCCGGCGGGGAAGGGTCCCCCGGAAAAGGTGACGTTTTCCTACAATCGCCAGCAACATCAAAAAACCAGCCGGGATTTGGTTCACCTGTGCGATCGCCTCGGGGATTATTTGAACCGCTACGGACGGGGGGAACCGTTCCCCCAGGTGGACGAAGCCTCGGGGATCTGTCGCTGTTGCCCCTTCGCCCGACGCTGCGATCGCGCCCTAGAAATTGACAAAGGGAGCGCGGCCGAAACCGCACTCCCCCGTCAGATCTCCCCTGTCTCCGACATCGAAGAAATCCCCATCTGAGGAATCATTAACAATTAACAATTAACAATTAACAATTAACAATTAACAATTATCAATTATCAATTATCAATTATCAATTATCAATTATTACCCTTCCAGAGCTGCAGCTCCGCCGACAACCTCCAGAATTTGCTGGGTGATTGACGCCTGACGCGCTTTGTTGTATGAGAGGGTGAGGGTTTTTTGCAAGTCCTTGGCGTTGTCGCTGGCGTTGCTCATCGCCGTCATCCGGGCCGCGAGTTCGCTGGCCGTGGATTCCTGCCAAGCTCTCAGGAGTTGGTTGGTCAAGAATAACGGCAGCAGGGCGTTCAGGATTTGCACCGGATCTTGCTCGAAAATCATGTCTCGGGGGAAGTTTTCCGGGGTGATTGTCACCTTCTCGCGGGTGACATCGAACTGGCCCCCTTTGGTGGTGAGGCGGAACACCTCGTCATCCTGCGCCTCCAAACCTTGGCGGTCGAGGGGGAGCAGGGTTTGGATGACTGGTTTGGAACTGATCAGGGACACGAATTTCGTGTAAATCAATTCGATGCGATCGACATCCCCCGACAGGAACCAGGACAAAACCTCGTCGGCCGCACCCGAAACCCGCTCCACGGGGGGCAGTTTTTCGGGGTTGTCCCGGCAGCCTTTGATGGGGACATCTCGGCGGGTGAAGTATTGGATCGCCTTGCGACCCACCAGCAGGTAGCTGTAATCGATGCCCTCGGCTTCGAGTTCCCTCGCCCGGGCCTCAGCCCGCTTGATGATGTTGCTGTTGTAGGTGCCGCACAGGCCGCGGTTGCCCGCAATCACCAGCAGCCCGACTTTTTTGACCTCGCGCTGTTCGAGGAGGGGAGAGTCCACGTCCTCGAACTGGAGGCGACTTTGCAGGCTGTAGAGAATCCCCGCCAGACGGTCGGCGAAGGGGCGGGTGGCGAGAACTTGTTCCTGGGCGCGACGGACTTTTGCCGAAGCGACCAGGCGCATGGCTTCCGTAATTTTTTGAGTATTTTTAACCGATGCGATGCGATCGCGGATCGCTTTTAAGTTTGACATGGCTTTGATTATCCGGTAACTCTCAGTTGCCAATGGCGGGGGGTGCCTCCCACGAAGGATCGTCCCCCCACCATTCAACCCCCTAGGCTGAAACTAAGAAGGTCTGCTTGAATTCGGCGATCGCTTCTTTGAGAAGGGTTTCGGCTTCTTCGGTCAGAACTTTTTGGCTCTGAATGATTTCGCCGTACTTCGGCTTACTATTTTTCAGGTAATCCCGCAAACCGGTGGTGAAGGCGGTGACTTTCTCCACGGGGATGTCGTCGAGATAGCCGTTGATTCCGGAGTAGATCAAGGCTACCTGTTCAAACAGTTGCAGGGGCGAGTTTTGGGGCTGCTTGAGCAACTCCTGCAGGCGCTTGCCCCGCTCCAACTGGTTCCGGGTCGCCTGGTCGAGGTCGGAGGCGAACTGGGAGAAGGCGGCGAGTTCCGCGTACTGGGCCAGTTCGAGTTTCACTTTCCCGGCCACTTTCTTCATGGCTTTAGTTTGGGCAGCGGAACCGACTCGGGACACGGAGATCCCGGCGTTCACCGCCGGACGCATACCGGAGTTAAACAGGTCGGCGGACAGGAAGATCTGGCCGTCGGTGATAGAAATCACGTTGGTGGGGATGTAGGCGGAAACGTCACCCGCTTGGGTTTCGATGATCGGCAGAGCCGTCATACTGCCGCCGCCGAGTTCGTCGTTGAGTTTGGCAGCCCGCTCCAACAGGCGGGAGTGGAGGTAGAACACGTCTCCGGGGTAAGCTTCCCGGCCGGGGGGACGGCGCAGCAACAGGGACATCTGGCGGTAGGCCTGGGCTTGCTTGGAAAGGTCGTCGTAGATGACCAGGGTAGCCTTGCCCTGGTACATGAAGTATTCCGCCATCGCGGCTCCGGTGTAGGGGGCCAGGTATTGCAGGGTGGCGGAGTCGCTGGCGTTAGCCGCGACGACGATGGTGTAGTCCAGGGCGCCTTTTTCTTCCAAGGTATCGACCACCTGGGCGACGGTGGAGGCTTTTTGGCCGATCGCCACATAGACGCAGATCACGTCTTCTTCTTTCTGGTTGATGATCGTGTCGATGGCGATCGCGGTTTTACCGGTCTGGCGGTCGCCGATGATCAGTTCCCGCTGGCCCCGGCCGATGGGAATCATCGAGTCAATGGCGCTGATCCCCGTCTGCATGGGTTCGCACACGGAGCGGCGGGCGATGATACCGGGCGCTGGGGATTCGATCAGGCGGGTTTCGGTGGTTTGCAGGTCGCCTTTGCCGTCGATGGGGCGGCCGAGGGCATCCACGACCCGTCCGAGGGTGGCTTCGCCCACGGGAACCTGGGCGATCTTGCCGGTGGCGATCACGGAGGAGCCTTCTTCGATCTCTAGGCCTTCGCCCATGAGTACCGCACCCACGTTGTCTTCTTCCAGGTTTAGGGCGATACCGATGGTTCCGTCGGCGAATTCGAGCAGCTCCCCGGCCATCGCTTTATCCAGGCCGTAGATCCGGGCGATGCCGTCGCCGACTTGCAGCACGGTGCCGACGTTCGACACTTTCACGTCTTGGTCGTACTGTTCGATTTGGTCTCTGATGATATTGGCGATTTCGTCAGGTCTGATGGATACCATAGTTCCGTGTTTTCAATCGGTTGCTAGGGGTTAAAGTGAATGGATGAATGGCGATCGGGTCGGCTGGATCGTCCCCGATCTCAACTGGCGCTCAGGCTCACTCCGATCCGGCGCAGTTGTCCGCGCAGGCTGGCATCGAAGACTTGGGAGCCCACTTGAATGATCACGCCGCCGAGCAGGTCGGAATTGATTTTCGTTTCGAGCTCGACATTCCGCGCCCCGGTGAGGGATTTAACTTTCTCGACGACGACGCGCTTTTGATCGTCGTTGAGTTCGACCGCTGAGGTCACTTCGGCCAAAACGGTTTGGTTGAGTTCTCGCAGCAAAGCCAAATACTGTTTGCCGATTTCTTCGAGGAACAGGATGCGCCCGCGATCGACGAGCAGCATCAAGAAGTTCCGCAGGTAGGGGTTGACCTCATCTCCTACCACCCGGTTGAGAACCGCTTTTTTGTCGTTGCGGTTGATGACCGGGTTGCTGAGGAATTCCCGCAGGTCGCCCGATTCGTCCAACAGGCTGACGAGCGATCGCATCTGATGGCCGAAGTCTTCGGTCAGGTCGTGGGACCCGGCCACCGACATCAAAGCGGCCGCGTAGGGTTCGACAATTTCACCGACTATTCCGCTCATGAACCTCCTCCAAGTAACGCCAGGGAGCGATCGACAATTTGATGCTGGGCACCTTCATCCAGGCGCTCCCGCAACTGCCCTTCGGCGCGATCGATGGCTCGGGACACGGCCAGCGCCCGCAATTGCGCGATCGCTCGCTCCCGGTCCGCTTCCAAATCCCGATTTGCCGAGGCTTTCATCCGTTCCACATCTTCGGTAGCCTGAGCGGCGATGCGCTCCTTGAGGCTTTGGGCGCGTTCCTGGGCTTCGGCCTTGATCCGCTCCGCCTCCGCCTGGGCCCGGGTCAATTTCTCTTGCTGTTCGGCCAGAGCCTTCGCCGCGTCCTGAGCCCGCCGCTCCGCCTCCGTGATGGCTTCCTCGATCCGAGCCCGTCTTTCGCTCAAAACTTTTCCGAGGAAGCTCCGCCCGTAGTACACGAGCAAACCAATAATAATTGCCAAGTTTATCAGGTTGGTTTCTAAAATATTGAAATTTAGACCAAAACCACCTTCCGCGCCGGCTTCCGTAGCCAGCAATACAACATTCCCCATCATCCTCTTCTCATAATCTCAATTGTTAAGGTCGAACCCAACTGTTAGTGGGAAGAAAGGGCGATCGCGCCGGTTTTCCGTTTCCCGACTCACCGAAGCCCAACCGCTGCAAAATCCTCACCCTATCAATTTGACCTGGGAGGGGTAAAAGTCAGTGTTCGGAGGACCGCTACCCGATCAGCCCGGGTCCCAAGAGTTTGTCTAGAATCTGGTGGCTGAGGGTGTCAACCTGTTGTTCTAGTTCTTGGAGGGCTTCCTGTTTCTGTTGCTCAATTTCCTGAGCCGCTTTTTCTCTGATCTGTTGGGCTTCCTGTTGAGCTTCGGCCATTTGGCCTGCCGCAATTTTTTGGGCTTCAGCCTGGGCCTCGGCGATCAGTTTTTGGGACTGTTGGCGGGTTTCAGCCAACTCTTGCTCGTACTGTTGAGCCAGGGCCTCCACTTTGCTCAGTCGCTCTTTGGCATCCAGTTTGTTCTTGCGGATGTAGTCCGCCCGAGAATCAATGGCGGTTCCCAGGGGCTTGTAAAAAACTTGGTTTAAGATGGCGGCCAGGATTAAGAATTGCACAGCCATGAACGGCAGTGTGGCATCAAAATCAAACAGACCACCTTCCGTAGCCGCCTCTTCGACGGCAAGCAGAATCGTCGAGTGTATCATTATTCTTGAAGGGCGTTAATCGATACGTCCGCGCGGCATCTCTTGTCAGGAGAATCGCAAAACTTTAGATTTCAGATTTGAAGCGACACCGGCCGGCTCAAATCCGAAATCTAAATTCGGGAAAGACTTATGCGAAGGGGTTGGCAAACAGCAGCACCAGGGCGACCACCAGACCGTAGATGGTGAGTGCTTCCATGAAAGCCAAACTCAGCAGTAGCGTGCCACGAATTTTTCCTTCAGCTTCGGGCTGGCGAGCGATCCCTTCCACAGCTTGACCGGCGGCCTGACCTTGACCGATACCGGGGCCGATCGCACCCAAACCGATCGCGAGGGCGGCGGCGATGACGGAAGCGGCAGCAACTAAATTGGATTCCATAGTTTTCTCTTACCTCAAACAAAAAAGTTGACGACTGAAATTAAGGGTCGATTTTTAGCCCCCCAACAATCTTATCAGTTTGTCGCTCCGATTTCCGATCGATTGAGGGAAAAAAATCAAATTACTCGTGTTCTTCTCCGCCGTGTCCTTCCATCGCTTCGCCGATATAGGCGGCGGCGAGAGTGGCAAAGATCAGGGCTTGGATGGCACTCGTGAATAAGCCCAAAACCATCACGGGCAGCGGTACGAACAGGGGCACCAACAGCACTAGAACAGCGACCACCAGCTCGTCAGCCAAGATATTTCCGAACAGACGGAAACTCAGGGAGAGCGGTTTGGTGAAGTCTTCCAGAATGTTGATCGGCAGCAGAATCGGTGTCGGCTCAACGTATTTGAGCAGATACCCCAACCCCCGCTTGCTGAAACCGGCGTAGAAATACGCCAGGGATGTCAGCAGTGCCAGAGCCACCGTCGTGTTGATATCGTTGGTGGGCGCGGCCAATTCGCTGTTCGGAATCTTCAGGAGTTTCCAGGGAATCAGCGCTCCCGACCAGTTCGACACGAAGATGAACAAGAATAATGTACCAACAAACGGTACCCAAGGGCGATATTCTTTTTCCCCGATCTGATTTTTGACCAGATCGCGAATAAATTCCAGGGCATACTCCATAAAATTTTGTGTGCCGCTGGGAATTCTCTGAATATTTCGGGTCGCAGAAATGGACAGCAGCAGCAACAGGGCAATGACAAACCAGGAGGTCAGAAATACCTGGCCGTGGATTTTGAGATTGCCGATCTGCCAGTAAAAGTGCTTGCCAACTTCCAGTTCCGCGAGGGGAAATGATCCGAAGGCGTTTACAACATCAAACATTTGCATTTAGGAGAGTTCCCCTACATATCAAGGAGTGGAGAATTCCAACCGGGTTTTTCCCGTCAGGGGTTCGGCCGGAGCAAGGTTCGGAACAGGTAAACCATGAGGGCAGCTTTGTATGTTAGAAATCCTAAAAAAATCGGCAGAATTCTGAGCTGATTCCATTGGGTTGCAACAATGATCAACCCCGCAAATATCGCCAGACGATTTTTACTGAACGTCCGCTTTTGCGTGCCGACTTTTTCAACATCTTTGCCCAACATCCTCAAGTACACCACACTCACGATCGCCCCGAGCAAGTAATTCAGGGCGACATTCAGGGGATAGAAAAAACAAACTGCCGCGAAGATTACCCCCCCCAACACGAGGGTGGTTAGCAACAACTCCTGTTGAAGCTGGTAATACTCTTGCATGGAAGAGTCGCTCTCCGGTACGGGAGACGAGACTTCTAATGTTTCCCCTGAATCAGTCATAAGTTACAGCGATCCGTCCGGCAGATTGACCCGAGTTAGAACTCCACGCAGCTCTCTAGCCGCGCTTTGCAAGCCAACACAAATAATATCACGGAACGGAAACAATACTTAAAACAAAATTAATTTGCTCGGACGATTTTCGGTGCGATCGGGGGAGGAGGGGGCGGAGGGGCAGGGGAGGCAGGGGAAGCAGGGGAAGCAGGGGAAGCGGGGGAAGCGGGGGAAGCGGGGGAGGCAGATTTATATCAGATCCGTACAAATTCCCCAATCATCTTCAGATGATTTTGGCTATTAGCTTGGGAATTGATTCCCAAGCGGTGCAGATTTCCCACCCGTTCCTCCGCTCCCTCCGCTCCCTCCGCTCCCTCCGCTTCCCCCGCCCCTACTTTTCCAGAGCCTGGTCGATTTTCTCCCGCAGCAGCGAAACCACCCCATCCAAGGGAACTTCCCCGGATTCGTGGGTAGCCCGTTCCACCAACTCCACCTTGCCCGACTTGATAGCCCGTCCTGTCACCAGGCGGTAAGGAATCCCTACCAGATCCGCATCTTTGAACTTGACCCCGGCCCGTTCGTTGCGGTCGTCCAACAGGGTTTCAATTCCTACCGCATTCAGTTCCTTATATAACTGTTGCGCCACTTCCATTTGTTTGGAATCGCTGACATTGGGAACTACAATTACCACATGATAGGGTGCGATCGCCACCGGCCAGATGATGCCATCCTTGTCGTAGGACTGTTCCACCGCCGCCTGGGCCAGACGGGACACCCCCACGCCGTAGCAGCCCATCATCAAGGGCAGATCGTCCCCATTTTCGTTGGTATAGGTCGCCCCCATCGCCTCCGAATACTTACTGCCCAACTGGAAGATGTGACCCACCTCGATGCCCCGGGCGCTTTCCAGGGTTTGTGTCGGGTCGTGGACGGCGCGATCGCCCTTTTGAGCCTTCCGCAGGTCCGCAACAATTTGGGGAAGCTGGAACTGTTCCCCCCAATTCGCCCCCACGACGTGATAACCCGACTCATTCGCCCCGGTGACGAAATGCTTCAAATCGACGGCGGTGCGATCGGCCAACCGCAGGAACTTCGCGTAAATCCGCTGGTCTGGCTTAATATAAGTGTCGCCGAGATCCGGGGCGATGTATCCCAAGGGCAGCGGTTCGGCGGCCCACTTCTGCTGGGCCTCTGCGTCCGGGACTTCCAGCGACAGCACCGCTTTCGCCTCGAAGCGGCCCGCCAGTTGGGTCAACTCATTTTGCAATTTCACGTCGTTAACATCCTGGTCGCCCCGGATGCTGACGAGTACCAAAACCGTCATCCCGTTCTCGTAGACCACCTGATACAGGACATTTTTCACCACCTGGGTGGGGTCGCACTTCAAAAAGTCGCAAACCGTGGCGATGGTTGCCGTGTCGGGCGTTTCCCGCTTTTCGTAGGTTGTGAAATTGGAAGGAATTGCATCCGGCGGCACGGACGTGGCCTTTTCCACATTCGCCGCATACTTACCATCTTCGGTGTACAACACCTCATCTTCCCCGGCGTCCGCGAGCACCATAAATTCCTGGGACCCCGACCCGCCGATCGCCCCCGAGTCGGCCTCCACCGCGACAAACTCCAACCCGCTGCGGCGCAACATATTCCGGTAGGCCCGATCCATATCGTTATAAGTCTGTTTGAGACTCTCCTCGTCGGTGTGGAAGGAGTAGCCGTCTTTCATGATAAATTCCCGCCCCCGCATCAAGCCGAACCGGGGCCGGATCTCGTCCCGAAATTTGGTTTGTATTTGATAGAGGTGTTGGGGGAGTTGCTGGTAGGACCGGATCATCTCCTTGGCGACGGTGGTGATCACCTCTTCATGGGTGGGGCCGAGGGCTAGTTCGCGATCGCGCCGATCTTTGAGGGCGAACATGATGCCCTCAGCTTTCGTGTAGGTATCCCACCGCCCCGACTCCCTCCACAACTCGGCGGGTTGCACCTGGGGCAGCAGACATTCCTGGGCGCCGGTGGCGTCCATTTCCTCCCGGACGATCTGGGACACTTTCTGGAGGACGCGCCACATCAGGGGGAGGTAAGCGTAGACACCGCTACCGATGCGACGGATGTATCCCGCCCGGACGAGCAATTTGTGACTGGGGATTTCTGCCTCTGCCGGATCTTCGCGCAAGGTGACAAAGAGCATTTGAGAGAGTCGCATCGTTCCGTTCCCTGTTGAAAGCAACT